>JANXXM010000013.1 GCA_025350645.1 Ferruginibacter sp. | reverse complement strand
CGGAATTATTAAAGCAAATTAGTATAATAGATTTCTTGCACCTGCATATATTCTTGCACCTTTTAAGAAAGCTATTTTTGCCGGAACTTTATTAAGGGTATACCCTATAGTTAGATTTCTCAATTTTACAAAATCGCCTTTCTCTATAAATCTTGTAGAAATTTGTGTATTGCGAAACTGTCCATACAAAGGGCGTGGAATATCTGTGACCTGGCCTTTTGTAGTCCATCTGCGCAAAACATTGGTGGTTTGATTGTATGGTTGATTCAACCCTTCTGTTTCTATCCTGTTTGCATTAAAAATATCGTTACCAAATACGCCATCAAAAGAAAAATTTAAATCAAAATTTTTATAGATAACCGTGTTGGTTACACCCGCAGTAAAATCCGGTAAAGCATTTCCTATAACTGTTCTATCTCCAGGATCAAAATTTTCACCTACATTAGATACACCATTATTGTTTACATCTTTGTACATTAAATCTCCGGTTTGTGGGTTTACGCCAAGCGAAACGTAACCATAAAAATTACCCAAAGGCTTGCCTTCCTCAATAAGTATGGATGATGCAAAATTGCTTACTTCTCCCTTTGGCAAAGGCTGGTTATCTGCTAATTTATCTACCGTTACTTTTGCAGTGGTAAATACGAGTTGGGTGGTCCATGTAAAGTTTTTTGTTTCTACATTTTTGGTATTCATTGTAAACTCAAAGCCTTTACTACTTAGCTGGCCTGTATTTAATGTGGCTCTATCTAAACCGCTAATCGTGGGAATATTTTTTTCTAACAATAAATCTGTTGTTTTCTTAAAATAATAATCTGTAGTGATAGAAAGTTTACCATACAATAATGAGATATCCATACCAAAATTGGATTGAGAAATTTTTTCCCACCCTAAATTAAAATTGTCCAATCTGGTTTGATAAATTCCCTGAAGGCGTGTATTGTCAAATAAATAACCTGGTCCATTTGCTACAGTACCTAAATAACTAAAATCTCCAATACCATTTGAGTTACCCGTTTTTCCATAACTTACTCTAAATTTTAAATCGGTTATTAATTTTATTTTCTGCATAAAATTTTCATCCGTCACCCTCCATGCAATGGATGCAGATGGAAAATAGGCCACACGATTATTTGGACCAAATCTTGATGATCCTTCTCTTCGAATAGTACCAGACAATAAATATTTATCTGCGAAAGAATAATTGGCCCTTGCAAAATAAGAGTCATAAGCCCATTCTCCCCTATCGCCACCACTCAAATAATCAGAGTGCTGTGCAGAGTGACCGACTACTGCTTCTACTTTTTGGTTTTCTAAAAACTTTCCGTTGTAGGTTAAAGTGTTATCCCAGTTATAAATAAATTCATTTTGAGAGTCAAATCCTTTTCCTATTTGTTGAAACCTGTTGTCATCCTGTCTTACCTCGGGGTTGGTATTACTTTCTTGCGAAAAGTTGCTTGCATCTACACCAAAAGAAGTTCTGAATTTTAAATTGTAGGGAAGCTTAGCTTCGGCAAAGAAATTTCTTAAATATTTATTTTCGTAAAATCTATTATTACCTTGTTTTATAAAAAAGATAGGGTTTGATGATGCATTATTATAAATATCTCTCACATAAGCGCCGCTTGCATTTTGTACCGGAATATTAGGCGATGTTTTGAAGGTGAGGTTCACAACGTTTGGTCCTGCACCATATTCATCTCTTACATTATCTGCCCTTACAACCCTTGACAACCCAAAATTTGTACCTACAGTAAAAACTTTTGATATTTTATAATCCTGATTAATTCTGAAATTATACCTGCTAAAATCTGATGGATTAATAATACCACTTTGTTTTAAATAACCCAAACTCACATAGTAATTGTATTTTTCTGTTCCTGCACCAAATGATAATTGTGAGTTAGTAAATTGAACCCTGCCAAACACTTCATCCTGCCAATTTGTATTTGCTTTTACAGTGGATAATGAAGGACTTAAAGTTGGTTGACCAGAGTTGATCAGGCCTTCGTTTACAATTTTTAAATAGTCGGTTGAATTCAATAAGTCTAATTTTTTTACAATTTCTGTATAACCTGTTTGCTGAGAAAAATTTACTTCTAGTTTGCCCGTCTTCCCACGTTTTGTAGTAATAATAATAACACCGTTTGCAGCTCTTGAGCCATAAACAGATTGTGCCGCAGCATCTTTTAATATTTGCACATTTTCAATATCTGCAGGGTTTATACCATTGGTAGAAATGCTGATGACGCCATCAATAACATACAAAGGATCGTTGGTAGCATTTATACTAGATGCGTTTCTGATAACAATTTTCACATCTTCTCCAGGTTTTCCGCTTGGCTGCGTTACCTGTACGCCTGCTACTTTACCTTGTAATGCTTGTTGAAAAGTAGAGATAGGTTGCTCCTTAATATCTTTTCCACTCACAGTAGTTACTGCGGTTGTAAGGTTTTTGCGTTGCACGCTTCCGTAACCTACTACCACCACTTCGCCCAGTTTTGAATCCTTATCTTTCAAGGTAATATTTACATCGCCTTTTGTACCTACGGGTGTTTCTTTTGTTTCGTAGCCAACATAAGAAATTAAAAGTATGGCATTGTCATTGGTTACATTAATTTCATAATCGCCGTATTCATTTGTTGTAGTGGCATTTTTTGTACCTTTTTCTATTACCGTAGCATTAGCTATATTTTCCCCTTTTGCATTGGTAACTTTTCCTTTTACAATCCTGTCGAAAAAGCTATTGTTTTTCGTAGCAGAATTATTTGTAAAATAATTTTTTGCTGATGCTTCTTTCATAAAAAGAGAAAGCGTAAGCAAAAAAATTAGTTTCATAACAAGCGGTAGTAATTTTTTTTGTTCATCAGCAAATAAAGCTGTTTGAATAATTTTCATAAACAAGTTTTTGTTAAGTTGATCGTTAGCATTCTTTAATAGAATTTTCTGTTTATTAAACAGTTGTTTTGTTGTAAGGCGACTAGTTAAATTTATTCATGTATAATTTTTACGAGTGAATTAATAATTGTCATTTTGATATTTATTTTGTTTACGTAAATTTATCTATATTTTTTTTATTTTTCAAAAAATTTTTTTATAATAGAGATTTCGATGAGTTGGTCAACTATCTTTTAGAATATTAGTTAATTTTAAACAGTATGGTAAAATGCAGGAATTAAATTTTTTTATATCTTTTTTGCTATCAGGTATTTTTTATAAAATAAAAATCAAATCATTTTTATGCCTGCACGGTCTAACGCCTTGTATTTTATTTCGTCAAACACAAAAAGAAAAGAGCCTTTTTTACTTCCGCTTTTTTCTTTCTCTTTTAATTTCATTATAATATTAAGTGATAAAATTTTGCGGGAAAAATTTCCGTTATCAAACTTTTGTTCATAAATCGTTTCATATAAATTTTGTAGCTGCAGCAGGGTAAATTTTTTTGGCAGCAACTCAAATCCAATGGGATGGCTAGCTACTTTTTGCCGGAGTCTTTCTTTGGCAGCGGCAAGCATTTTTTTATGATCAAAAACGAGTGGAGGAATTTTATTAATGTTAAACCATTTTGCATTATGTTTTTTTAATAAATCATCATCATTATTATCTATTTTTATTAAAGCAAAATAGGTGATCGAGATTACACGTGCAGCCGTATCTCTTTCCACATTGCCAAAGCAATGCAATTGCTCCATATAAACATCATCTAAACCGGTAAGATCATTTAAAATACGCACTGCTGCTGCATCTACCGCTTCTTCCTTTTTTACAAACCCTCCCATTAGCGACCATTTATCTTTCTCAGGTTCAAAACCACGCTTTATTAAAAGGGCTTTCAAATCTTTACCATCAAAACCAAAAATGATACAATCTACAGCAGTTAAAAAACTAGTTTCTTTTTTATAATGAACAGACATAATTATTTTTTCTTACTATAAATTTATACGATAAATATTGTTTACCAAAACTTTGCATACAACGCCACCAAAATTAAAATGGTGGCTACAATCATAGCAATGACAGATGGCTTTACTTTAAACATTGTTTTATCTAATTCAAAAGCTTTTGGGTTTATTTTTGGTCCGGCAAGACTAACGCATATCATTACAATAATGGTTATAAAAAATGCCCAGCCCATATTTATTAAAAAAGGGATTTCGTACTGTCCTTTGCTGTTTATGAAAGCAGTAAACATATAATTTTCATGACCAAATATAGAAACGGCAAAGCTGTTGAAAAATATTGCCATTGCAAACCCGGTAACCAAGCCTGCCACAGCAGCAGTGCCTGTAGTCCGTTTCCAAAACATCCCTAGAATAAACATAGCAAAAACTCCCGGGCTTATAAATCCGGTATATTTTTGTATAAATGTAAAACCACCTTCGCCGCCAATACCCAGCATATCTTTCCACTCAAAAACGACAGCAATAAATATTGCAACCAGGGCAACCATTCTACCAACCCAAACCATATTTTTTTCTTCTGATTCTTTTGTTTGTGCAGTAGCAGATAAATTATTTTCGGTTACAATAGTTTTCTTCTTAAAATATTTCATATAAATATCCAGCGTAAAAATAGTACCAATACTATTTAATTTACCAGCAAGTGATGCAACAATTGCAGCCGTAAGTGCAGCAATGGCAAGACCCTTAAGGCCAGGCGGGAGAAAACCAAGTATGGCAGAATAAGCGCCATCCATACCGCCAAGTTGTGGGAGATGCCCATTTTTGTGCAAGACATAAGCCGCAATACCGGGCAGCATTACAATAATGGGCATGAGTAATTTTAAAAAACCTGCAAATAAAATTCCTTTGCGGGCTGTTTGCAAATCTGCACCCAGTGCACGTTGTGTGATGTATTGATTACAACCCCAGTAATTTAAATTCACAATCCACTGCCCAGCAAAATACATAGCAATACCGGGCAATATCAAATATTTATTTACATCCTCCTGTGAGGAAGCTCCAGTTGGTTTTTGTAATATCATGTGAAAGTGATCTGGCGCTTGCGTCATTAATGTTTTAAAACCTGCAAACGCATCTTTACCTAACCCAAATTTTTCACTCACTATAGTTAAAGCAAAATAGATAGTAGCGAACCCACCGATGATTAAAACAGCTACCTGAATAACATCTGTGTAGCCAATTACTTTCATACCACCAAGTGTAATGATAAGCGCAAATATAGCAAGTGCAAGCATTACCGTATGCAAATATTCAGGACCGATTAAACCACTGATGGCAATGGCTCCCAGGTATAAAATAGAGGTTAAGTTTACAAACACATATAACAACAACCAAAAAATGGCCATAATTAATGAAACGGTTTCATTATACCTCATTTTTAAAAACTGAGGCATGGTATATATTTTATTTTTTAAGTAAATGGGAATAAACCAAACGGCAATTATGATAAGTGCTATGGCCGCAATCCATTCGTAGGCAGCAACTGCAATACCCACAAAATATCCGTTGCCACTCATGCCAATAAATTGCTCTGCAGATATATTAGATGCTATAAGCGATGCCCCTATTGCCCACCAGGTAAGTGAACCTTCTGCCAAAAAATAATCGTGGGAGGCAGATGTGGTAGTTTTCTTTTTTTTTATGTAAACCCCATACCCGTAACCTGCAACCAATAAAAAATAAAAAACAAAAATGATAATATCCAGGTTTGATAAACTATTCATAGCAATCGTTGTTTTTATTTTAAATTATTTATTATTATGCTGGTAATACATATCGTTCCAGCGAAGTTCATTTTGCATTTGATGTATGGTAGTATTTTTGTTGATAAGCGTCAATTCAATACCTGCCATACCTGCAAAATCTATTAAATGTGCTGTAGTTAAATTTTGGCTGTAGCAAGTATGGTGAGCGCCACCTGCAAGTATCCATGCGGCACAGCCGGTTTGCATATCCGGCAAAGGTTTCCATAAAACCCGTGCTACCGGTAGGTTTGGCAAAGCCTGCTTTGGTTTTACTGCCGTTACTTCATTTACTAATAAACGAAATCGATTTCCCATATCTATCATACTTGCATTTAAAGCTGCACCTGGGCTTACATTAAAAACCAAACGAACAGGGTCTGCTTTGCCACCAATACCTAACGGATGAATTTCACAACTTGGTTTTCCGTCTGCAATACTTTCGCAAATTTCCAGCATGTGTGCACCCAATACCATTTCATTGCCGTTTTCAAAATGGTAGGTATAATCTTCCATAAAAGAATTACCGCCTTGCAAACCAATACTCATCACTTTCATAGCACGGATAAGTGCTGCGGTTTTCCAATCTCCCTCTCCTGCAAATCCGTATCCATCAGCCATGAGGCGTTGTACTGCAATACCAGGTAGTTGTAAGATGCCGTGCAAATCTTCAAATGTATCTGTAAAGCCTTTATAATTTCCCTGTACCAAAAATTTACGTAAACCAATTTCTATTTTTGCTGCATCCCTTAGTGATTGATGTTGTGCTTCACCTTTTTTTAATGATGTAGCCAGTTTATAAGAAGCTGCATATTCATCGCACAACTTTGTAACAGCAGTTTCCTTTACATCATCTATTACTGCAGCTAAATCTCCAATGCCACAAGTATTTACAGAAAATCCAAATTTTATTTCTGCTTCTACTTTGTCGCCATCTGTAACTGCTACATAACGCATGTTATCTCCAAAGCGAACAAATTTTGCGCCCTGCCAGTCGTTCCATCCCATGACTGCTCTTGCCCACACGCCAATTTGTAACAACACTTTTTTATCTTGCCAATGCCCCACCACAACTTTTCTATTAAGTTTCATCCGGGTCATTATAAAACCAAATTCTCTATCGCCATGTGCGCTTTGATTCAAATTCATGAAATCCATATCAATGTCCTTCCAGGGCAAATCACTATTGAATTGTGTATGCAAATGCAACAATGGTTTTTGTAAAATTTTTAATCCGTTAATCCACATTTTTGCAGGAGAAAAGGTATGCATCCACGCTATAATGCCAATACAATCAGCATTATTATTTACCTCCTGGCAAAGTGAAAAAATTTCTTCAGTAGACTTTAATACCGGCTTAAATATACATTTTACCGGTATTTGTGCTGCGGTATTAAATGACTTTGCAATGGTAACAGAATGTTGTGCAACTTTTTTTAATGTTTCTTCTCCATATAAATTTTGGCTACCGGTTACAAACCATATTTCTAATCCTTTAGCTGATAAAATGCTATTCATATTTTTCATTTTTCTACGCTCAAAAAAACGCTGTTACTTAAATAAATTTTATTTAGGAATATTTTATTTTATCGAAAATTTATACAATGCAGTATGTAAATACTTTTCTCCTGGTTTTAAAATTGTATTAGGAAAACTTGGTTGGTTAGGGCTATCAGGAAAGTGTTGTGTTTCTAAACAAAGCCCTGCATACTGAATATATTTTTGATTGTGTTTGGTATTGCTAAGCGTACCGTCTAAAAAGTTACCGCTATAAAATTGTATGCCCGGCTCATTAGTAAAAACTTGCATAAAACGCCCACTGGCAGGGTGATACAGCGTACCTGCGAGTGGCATATCTTCTTTGCTTTTATTTAAATCCCAATTATGATCGTACCCGCCTTTTACTAAAGCGATATCTTTTCCAATTTCTTTTGCGGTACTAAAATCCATTGGAGTATTTTTTACATCAGGCAATTTACCAGTAGGTATTAAAAGGCTATCTACCTCCGTAAATTTATTTGCACTCAATTGTAACTTATGTTGTAAAATAGTAGAATCTCTTCCGCCAGATAAATTAAAATAACAATGGTTGGTTAGGTTTATTGGCGTGGCTTTATCTGTTGTGGCGGTATAGCTTATTTTTAAACCATTATCAGCAGTTAACTCATAAATGACTTCAATATTCAAATTACCAGGGTAACCTTCCTCTTCATCTTTGCTTAAATAAGTTAATGCAAGGCTACTATCGGTTTTGGTTTTTACAGTCCACATTACTTTATCGTATCCTTTATTACCTCCGTGTAAACTTTGGCCTTTATTGTTTGTAGCTAGTTGATAGCTTTTTCCATCTACCATAAATTTACCCTTTGCTATTCTGTTTCCGTATCTTCCAATCAAACATCCAAAGTAGGGATTTCCTTTTTGCAAATAGCCTGCAAGTGAGTCGTAGCCCAATATCACATCAGCATATTTGCCATCTTTATCTTTTGTAATAATTTTTGTAACCGTACCACCATAGTTTATGATGCTTGCCTGCATTCCATTTTCATTTGTAAATGTATATTCCGTTACAGCTTCACCATTAAAATTTCCAAAAGATTTTTCAGTCCTTGTTTTTTTTATTACTGCCATTTTATTTTTTGTATTGTTACAGGCTGTATAAAATAATATTGATAATATTAATACAGAAGAATAAAATATTTTCATAATTTTTTTTTTAAATCGCCGACACGGTGTGCAAGTTTTAATTATTATTTAGCGTTTAATGCCGAAAACTGCCATGGGTTATAAATTTTATTTTTATTGGAAATTTTATTGCCCATAATAAGCATCCACTCCATGTTTTCTTTCAAAGTGTTTTTTTATCAATGCATTTTTTAGCATTTCTGCATTAGCGTTTATTTGTTCTGTAAGCAAAGCCATTTTTGCAATGTATTCCAACACTGCACTATTGTGTACCGCCTTAGCTGCATTTTTACCCCACGTAAATGGCGCATGGTTTCCTACCAAAATCATTTCTACTTCCTGGTAAGAAAGATTCTTTTCTTTAAAGCAATTTATAATTTGAAAACCAGTTTCGTATTCATAATTTCCTTTTATCATTTCGTCAGTCATTGGTGCAGCGCAAGGAATATTTACGGTATTATAATCCGCATGTGTTGTACCAAAAATAGGGATATCTCTTTGTGCTTGCGCCCATGAAGTTGCATAAGTACTATGTGTATGTGCGACACCCCCAATATTTTTCCATTGCTTATATAACACAGCATGGGTAAGCGTATCAGACGAGGCCCTTAAATTTCCTTCTACTATTTTGCCATTAAAATCTACAATAACCATATCTGCAGGCGATAAATTTTCGTAAGCAATGCCACTTGGTTTTATAGCAAATACAGCCAAACTTTTATCAGCAGCACTTGCATTACCAAAAGTAAATAGTACCAACCCTAATTTGGGCAACTGCATATTTGCTTCATAAGCCTCCTCTTGTATGTGGCTGTACTTACTCATGCATTTTGTTCTATAAAGTTTCCTAATTTTTTATACTGCTCAAAACGATTTTGATAATAACTAACATTATTTTGTTGGGGTAAATAAGTTTGTTCAAATCCCTGTCCCATGGCTTTCATAGCATCTTGCACGCTTTCGTACAATCCTGCAACAGTAGCTGCAAACATAGCTGCACCCGCTGCACAAGTCTGTTCACTTTTGTGCACACGTATGGGCATATTCATTACATTGGCAAGTGTTTGCATAATGTAGGGCGATTTTTTAGCTATACCACCAAGTGCTATAATTCCTTTTACAGTAATACCTTCATTTATAAACCTATCCATAATTGCTTTACTGCCAAAACAAGTTGCCTCTACCAATGCTTTAAAAATTTGTGGCGCATCTGTTCCCAAATTTAAATGGGTAATGGCTGCTTTTAAAAATTGGTTAGCGTCAGGTGTTCTTCTGCCGTTTAGCCAGTCTGTTGCCAGTACATCATCATCCTTTAAAGTAAGTAAGGCAGCCGCTTCAGAGAGTTTTACAATAATATTATTGTTAGCTTCTTCTCTTAACTTTTCATCAGTTATTAAATGTTGCAATGGCCAGCTAAGTAAATTTTTAAACCAGGCATACACATCACCAAAGGCAGATTGTCCGGCTTCTAATCCAATCATATTTGGAATAATAGAACCATCAACCTGGCCACAAATACCCTTTATTAATTTATTTCCAAATGCTGCAGTAGGTACTACCATCATATCACAGGTGGAAGTGCCAATCACTTTGCTCAAAAAATAGGGTTCTATTTCTCCACCTACTGCACCCATGTGGCAGTCGAATGCGCCAACGCCAATTAGCACATCCTTTGGCAAGCCAAGCTTATCTGCCCATATTGTAGAAATTGTACCAGCAGCTTTATCAGAAGTGTACGTTTCTGTAAATAATTTTTTAGTAAATCCCGTTAACAAGGGATCTAATTCACTAAAAAAATCATCTGGTGGTAACCCTTTATAATCCTTTGCCCATATGGCTTTGTGACCAGCGCTGCACACACTTCTTTTCATTTTTCTAATATCGTTTCCGCCTGTCAATACAAAAGGTATCCAATCACAATGTTCTACAAACGATTCAATATGTTCTGCTATTAATGTATCCTGTCTTAAAATATATAACAACTTTGCCCAAAACCATTCACTGCTGTAAATTCCTCCCACATTTTGCAAATAATTAGTTGCGTATTTTGTTGCATGTTCATTTATTTCTGCAGCTTCTTTTATTGAAGTGTGATCTTTCCATAAAATAAACATTCCGTTAATGTTGTTTTCCAATGCCGGCAGCATACAAAGTGGTGTTCCTGTTCTATCTACTGCAACCGGTGTAGAGCCTGTTGTATCAATAGAAATAGCAACTATATTTTTTGTTAACCTTTCTCCGGCTTTTTCAACGCAATTTTTTATAGTTATCTCGAGCCCTTCTAAATAATCTAAAGGATGTTGCCTAAACGCATTTACACTATTGTTGCAATACAAACCTTTTTGCCATCGGGGATAGTAATAAACCTCAGAAAAAACTTCTGTTCCATCAAATACATCTACTAAAATGGTCCTAACGGAATCTGTACCATAATCTACACCAATAATATATTTACTTTGTGCAAGCATTTCTTTTTGATTTACTTTATAGAAAATTTTGACAACATATCCATCAAACTTTCATCATTATAATCTTCTATAAATCCTAAAATATTTTCATCGTTAAATTCATTTATTGTATGCATAGTTGTAAGTGCAATACATTTCATACCTGCGTTTAGCGCTGCTTCTGTACCTTTTGGTGAATCTTCAAATACAATACAATCGGCGGGATTTACCTGCAATAACTCCGCACATTTTAAAAAGGTTTCAGGGTGTGGTTTGCTGTGCAAAACATCATCTGCACTTACAACTGCTTTAAAGTATTGATGCAGTTGTAGCCCGTTTAAAACAAAATCTATATTAAACATTATGGCAGCAGAACCAATGGCCATTTTTATGTTCTCTTTTTGCGAATACGCTAAAAATTTATCTAACCCTTCAATTAATTTTAAATGTGGTATAAATGCAAGCTGGTATTGTTGTTCTTTTTTAATACTTAATTTATTCATTTGTTCAATAGAAAATTTACCAGGAAAAACCCTGTTCAATAATTCATTATTTTTTCCATAGCATTCTTTTTTTGTTTGCTCCAGGGATATATTTTCTCCGAGCTCATTTAATATCTTGTACCATGCATTTATGTGATAGCTCATATCATCTATCATAGTACCATTCAAATCAAAAATAAAAGCTGTTTCGTTTGTCATTGTTTTATCAGTATCATAATCAGTATAAAAATGGAAATTAATTTTTAAAATCCATGATTACATAAGGTTATAAAAAAATCATATCAAGGTAAAAACAGATGGTAAATATAGTGTTATGGTTTTAAATGTACAAATAACATTTATTTTATTTTTTATGACCATTCCTTCATCTTTTTATTTTAATTTGGGGATTATTTAAAACGATTGAACAATGCATATTAAAAATACAGTGATAGGATTATGCTGGCTGATGTTGGCTAATAGCAATAATACCAACGCACAAAACTTAAGCGCCATTATAAAAGCAGATGCTGAAATAAAGACTGGGGCAATAGACAATATGATTTATGGAAATTTTACTGAACACCTAGGAAGGTGCATCTATGGCGGCCTGGTAGATACAAATATGGCTAAGAAAAATAAAAATGATGGCTTTAGGCAAGATGTAATTTTTGGGACAAATAGCCTTGGAGTTACACAAGTTCGATGGCCGGGGGGTAATTTTGCTTCGGGTTATCATTGGATGGACGGTATTGGTGATAAAAAACTAAGGCCAAAAAGAAAAGACCTGGCGTGGGGAGATATTGAGCCAAATAGTTTTGGAACAGATGAATTTTTAAAATGGTCAAACACTGCAAATGTATCGCCTTATATATGTGTAAACCTGGGCATTGGCACGTTAGATGAAGCAAGGGCCTGGGTAGAATATTGCAATGCACCAACTGGCTTTTATTATTCTGATTTGAGAGCAAAGAATGGGCACCCTGCACCATATAATGTAAAATATTGGGGGTTGGGAAATGAGATTGATGGATGGTGGCAATTAGGTGCAAAAAATGCAGAAGACTATAGCAAGTTTGCATTGGAAGCCGCAAAATTAATGAAGTGGAGCGATGGTAATATAAAGCTGATAGGCAGTGGCAGCAGCAATTATACCGAAGGCAGCGACCCTACAGATTGGAACAGAACTATACTAAATAGATTGGGTGAATACATTGATTATATTTCTTTGCATCATTACGCAGGCAATAAAGATAATGACCATTATAAATTCATGGCTTCGGTAGATGAAGTAGAAAAATTAATAAAAATAACCGAGCAGCAAATTAATGAGGCAAAACTTAGGCATAAAAATAACAGGCCAATTTACATTGCTATAGATGAATACAATGTATGGTACAGGGCTTACGGCGATAAAAAGCTAGAAGAGAAATATAATATGCAGGATGTGCTTGTTGTTGGCTCCTATTTAAATTGCTTTTTGCGCAATGCCCATATTGTAAAAATGGCAAACATGGCTCAGTTGGTAAATGTAATAGCGCCTATGATGATTACCAATGATACACTTTGGTATCAAACCATTTTTTATCCTCTACAACTAATTTCTAAAAATTGCCAGGGCAGTGCTATCAAATCTACTGTTCAATGCGATACATACGATACTAAGGATAGTAAAGGAATTCCGTACCTGGATGTAGCTACTGTTTACAATGAAAAAACGAAGGAGATGATTATAACAGTTGTAAACAGGCATTTAGATAAAAGCATAAAAACAAAAATTATAAGCCAATCAGGAAACCTGGATAATATTGCTACAGTGTATGAAATAAATTCACCAAAGATTACGGATGAAAATAGTGTGAAGGAACAAAAAGTAACAATAAAAGAAAGTAATATTTCTGTAACGGGAAATAATATTCAATATATTTTTCCAGCCCATTCTTTCACGATGATAAAAGTGAAAATGAATTAATAAGTCTTTTTTTCATTTTTTTTTCTGTAATTTTTTTCTGCTATTTTACAGTTTCGCTAAAGTATACTGCGTTAAATGTAGAATGGCCAATGTTATGTTCGTACAGCCGCCTTTCCAATATCGTGCAGGCTCCCACATAATACTTATTAAGTTTTTTGGAAAAAATAATGCACATAAATGGCATAAATAAAAAAGGAATTCTTAAAAGAATTCCTTTGTGAACTGGCTGGGACTCGAACCCAGGGCCCATACATTAAAAGTGTATTGCTCTACCAACTGAGCTACCAATTCAACTTATTCCATTTGTTTTGGAGTGCAAAAATAGGGGTAAAAGGTTTTTTAGCAAACTTTTTTATAAAGTTTTTTACATCTTTTTTTAATGCGTCTTCCAATACCCATATTTGTCTGGCATTCCGGCGTAATAAATTTTATACTGCTGTGCATAAAATACTTTTCATTCTACAATATCATTAACCCGCAACCCCTTATATCGCTGTTATCTAGCCTGCCCGTAATTTCAAAACTGCCATCACTGTATATTTTTCCTGCATCGTCTGTGGCTATAAAAGCACAACTATACAGGTTTGCCAGGTCTATAACATTTACGGCACCTGCCACAAATGTTTTTTGATGGTGGGGCATTTCTGCAATCTCAAACGGATCGTCTTCTTTTCTTACCAGAACCTTCATCCACGGCGGGCAACTAAAAACACCTTCTTTTACTGAATATGCCTGCGATAACAACTCCGTCATGCCATATTCTGAATGTACAAAAGCTACCCCAAGCCTGTTCATTATTATTTCATGCACTTTTGTTCTGGATAATTCTTTCCTCCTCCCCTTCATACCGCCGGTTTCCATTATTATGGTGTTTTTAAGATTCATATTATTAGCTTCTGCAAAATCCAGTAGGGCATAGGTTACGCCAAACAAAATAGTTTGCTTTTTTTCGGCTTCATTTTGCAGTAGTATCGTTTTCAGTTTTTCGTAATCGTATAAATAAAAACCGCTGTTATTGTTACCGGATAAATTTATGAGTGTATTTACCATATACACTAGTGACGAATGCTGCCGCTCCAGGTAGGAAGGCAGCAGGCCAATGATGCAAATGTTTTTAACGTTGCCATAGTTTGCGGCGAAGGTGGCCATAAAACTTTTTTCGTAAACCGTAATATCCTTTACGAAATGCCTGCTGTTTACCGCACCAGTTGTGCCGCTACTTTCAAAATATAATGCTTCGGTAAATGGGGTAGTTTTTATTTGCTTTCTTTTAAAAAACTGAATCGGTAAAAATGGAATGGCCGAAATACTATGAATATTTTCAGGTATTTTTTTTAACAAGTTGCAATAATTCCTGTAAAAAGAGTTGTATTGGTATTGAAAGCGGAATAGCTCCAAAGCAGTATCAACAAAGGTATCAGCGGTAGTATTCCATATTTTTTCTATTAGTTGTTCCTCATTATCCATTAAAAAAATTGTTTTTTTTAGTACAATGCAAAGTTGTGTGTTTACGTTTAAAACTTTTGCTTCGTTTTTAAATTTTTGATCAGTAAATTTGACTATAAATAAATCACATGCGCTATACTATTCTTATCATAATAATGAGTGTTGTTTTTTTTTCCTGCAAAAAAGATAAATACAGCTCTGAACCGCAGATTACATATAAAAGTTTAGATGGAAATTTTTATAACAGTACTTTACCTGTAGGAACGAATAAATATCCATCAATAAATTTTGATATTACAGATGCTGAAGGAGATATAGATGCAGACTCGGCTAAGATTTACATTAAAAATATTACATACAACATAAGCGATTCTTTAAATTTTCCGGATCTGTCAAAAGTAAGCAGTAAAAACTTTAAAGCTCTGGTGGCAGTAAGTATTGAAAAGGTTACTAAAAAGCCAAACAGACCAGTAGGCCCTTTGTATACCGATACTCTTTTTTATGAAATTTATGTAAGAGATTTTGCTAAAAATAAAAGTAACGTTATTAAAACTGCAGATCCTGTATATTTTCAATACAGATAATGAAGCTGCTAAATTTTATCTTATCCCATTCTATTTTTGTTTCTTTTTGTGCGGTGGCTTTATGTTTTCAAACAGCCATATTGTTTCATTTAAAGGTAGAGGCCAGCCTATACTGCTTAGTCTTCTTTGCTTCACTTTGTGGTTATAATTTTTACTGGGTACTCAGTAATTTTTATTTTCATCAGCAAAAATTATCTCCTGCTTTCCTGCAAAAAAATAAAAGTTTTATTATCATCTTTTCTATTGGTTTTTTAGGATTGGTAATATCTTTTAATTTTTTAGAAAATATAACCTGGTTTATCCTGCCTGCCCTTATGCTTACATTAATATATTCATTACCGGTATGGCCTTTTTCTTTTGCTGCAAAATTACAAAAAATTGGTTTTTTTAAAACTACACTGCTTGCTTTTACCTGGGCTTATGTAACTGTTGTTATACCAGCTCATCATTTTTTTATAACTAATGTAAAACAACTTGCAATAATGCTTGCTGCCAGGTTTTGTTTTATGCTGCTGCTTTGTATTATATTCGATATGAGGGATGTTGCTATAGATAAACTGCACGGTTTGCATAGTCTTGCCACAGATGTAGATGCAAAAAAATTATCCTTTATCATTTATTGCGCATTCTTTTTTTATTTTATTACAGGTTTCATCATCCGTATTTATTTTTTTGAATCCGCACAGATAATTGCTTTTGCTATTGTTGGAGTAGTGCTGTGGCTTATGTATAAATTATCGCTGCAAAAACGTGGATACATTTTTTATTATTTTTTTGTAGACGGACTAATGTTGTTTTCTGCCCTGGCTACTTACCTTGCATGGCTTTGGTAATGTTTATTACATAGGCAAATGCTGTTTATAAGCAGATAAATAAAAGCAGATAGTTTACCTTTACTATTTATAAAAAAAATTATGGCTAAAGTTTCAAAAAACAAAAGTATACTTACTGCAAATGCATATTCCTTTCTGGAAAAATATATTAATAATCCATCGCCTACAGGTTTTGAAAGTGCGGGGCAAAAATTATGGATGGAATACCTTACTCCTTATGCTGATGAATTTTTTACTGACCCTTATGGAACGGCAGTAGCAGTTATAAACCCTTCGGCTCCCTTTAAAGTAGTGATAGAAGCCCATGCAGATGAAATAAGCTGGTTTGTAAATTACATATCACCCGAAGGGCTTATTTATTTAAAAAGAAATGGCGGGGTAGATCATCAGATAGCACCCTCTATGAGAGTGGCTATACATGGCAGCAAAGGCAGGGTGAGAGCCGTTTTTGGCTGGCCTGCCATACATACAAGGCTTAGTAATAATGACGCCAAAGAGCCGCAGCCAAAAGTAGAAAATCTTTTTTTAGATTGTGGTGCACGCACTAAAAAAGAAGTAGAAACTTTAGGCGTACACGTAGGCGCAGTGGCTACTTACGAGGAAGCTTACGAAGAACTGGCACATGGATACCTTGTAGGCCGTGCATTTGATAACCGTATTGGTGGTTTTATGATTGCCGAAGTTGCAAGATTATTAAAAGAGAATAAGAAAAAACTACCCTTTGCTTTGTATGTAGTAAATGCTGTGCAGGAAGAGATAGGACTGCGTGGCGCAGAAATGATTGCCCGCCGCATAAAGCCGGATATAGCTATTATAACAGATGTAACACACGATAGTACTACGCCGATGATCAATAAAATAATTGAGGGAGATTGTGCCTGCGGCAAGGGCCCTTCATTGTGCTACGGCCCTGCAGTACATAATAAGCTACTAGGTTTTGTAAAAGATACTGCAGATAAAAATAAAATACCCTACCAGCTTAGAACGGTGAGCCGCAGTACTGGTACAGATACCGAATCTTTTGCTTACTCTAACGATGGTTGCCCATCTGTACTTATTTCTATACCGCTGCGCTATATGCACACTACTGTAGAAATGCTGCATAAAGATGATATTGAAAACACCATAAAACTTATATACGAAACGCTTTTAAAACTTACCCCAAAAACCAACTTAAGTTATTTTAAATAATGCAGAGAGATGAAAAATATATAAGACTTTTTGGTACGTTATTTTTTACGTTCATTGGTTTCATAATATCGCTGGTATTAGTGCTTTTATTACTGAGGTTAACTTTTGGGCTGTTAGATCATGTGCCCTGGTTTAGCCTGGTGTTTATGGTATTTATCATTTGTGTGCCTGCTGCACTTTTTATACCGGTTTATATCATTTATTTTAAAAGAACAAAATCACATGCTTCAAAAATTGTACGATGGATATCCTACATTTTTTTTATGGCTATGCTTGCTGCCTGGGTTTTATTTTTAGTACAGGATCTGTTTTTGTTTTATCAGCATTTGTACAATGCCGTGGGAGAATATATGAGCTACAATATGTTTTTTTTGGCAGCCAATGTGTTTTGTATTTTTTTTATAGGTATTATACAAGCCCTTAGTAGCCCAAAAGAAGAAGGCTGGTACGAACGCAGCTTAAATAAAAACGAAGGTACCGAAGTGGAAAATCCAGACTAAAACTAGAATTTTTATTCGTAAACTCTTGTTCCTTTTTCCAGCCATTTGCCCCAAAACCTGCTATAGGCATGTACAGTATCAGTAATTACATTTTCATTATTATACACCGGGTAACCCATATTTAACCATTCAAATATACCGCCGTATAAATTTCTTACATGTTGGTAACCGGCTTTTTTTAGTTGTAATGTTATGGCCTCACTTCGTTTGCCCACAGAGCAATATACGATGATGGCTGCATCTTTTTTAATATCTGAAATATCCTGCAGTTTAAATTTTTTATCGCCAATATATCTTGCATGTTGTATGTGGCTCGTTGTATATTCATTATACTCTCTTGCATCTAAAAAAATATGATCTCTTTGTGCCATGGCTGCATTATTTGCATTAACGGCAGGTGTACTTTTACTTAATAATAACTTTAGCATAAGGTTAAAGGAACCATTTTGCACTTGGGCATCCGCAGGATAATAATTCATTGTAAAAAGTATCATAAAAATAAAAACAATATTAATTTGGTAATGTAGTCAAAAATGGTTGGTGATTTTATCATTTTTGTTTTGAAATTTTGCATAATCAATCAAAAGAATAGTAGGCTCTGCTGAGGAGCAACCTATGAGCAATATGGTTGATGCTAAACGATAAAAGGAGTTAG
>JANXXM010000136.1 GCA_025350645.1 Ferruginibacter sp. | reverse complement strand
TGGTGAAAAAAGATTTTCCGACTACGGGCTGGCGGATAGAAGTGGAAATCCTTTTTGCTGCCTTTGAGCAAAAAGATTGTAATGCATAGCCGCAACAAATGTTGACCAATGCTCCTCCGCCAACAGCCCCCAACCCTAAATCAATTTATCTGGCGTTATCGGCAACTCCCGTACACGCTTACCCGTGGCGTGATACACAGCATTGGCCACGGCGGCGGCAAAACCTATGAGGGCAATTTCGCCCATGCCTTTTGCGCCGGTGGGGCTTAAAATATAATCGGGTTGGTTTACAAAGAGAGCTTCTATATGCGGCACATCGGTATGTACGGGTACGTGGTAGTCGGCAAAATTATTGTTTACCCAGCGGCCGTAGCGGTCGTCAATTACGCCTTCTTCCATAAGCGCCATACCTATGCCACCAACGGCTCCGCCAATAATTTGGCTTTCGGCAGTTTTGTAACTAATAATTTTTCCGGCATCGGCAGCGGCTACCACTCGGTTTATTTTTACTACACCAGTGGTAGGGTGCACCAGCACTTTTACAAAATGTACATTGTAAGAAAAGGCGGTATATTTTTTCATTTCTTCGGAGCCTTTACTTTCTTCAGTTACCTCCACTTGGTTTAAATTATTTTGTTTTAAAACTTCGGTAAATGATAATTTTTTGGTGCGGTCTGTTGCCAATAAAATGTAACCATTTTCAAAAACAAAATCTTCGGGTTTTGGGTTGTGTATGGTTTCTGTATGAAAAACAGCTGCATCTTTTGCAAGCTCTGCTAGCTTTTTTTTGAGGCTCTCACATACATCATGCACGGCCGAGCCAAGGCTTGCAGTGGTAGATGAACCGCCTTGCCCAGGGCCGGGTGGCAAAGCAGAATCGCCCAACTGAAAAGTTATTTTGCTGCTTGCTATTCCCATACCATCGGCTGCAATTTTTGTCATAGATGTGGCGGTGCCGGGGCCGCTATCGCTTACTGCACTTTGTACAAGTAAAGTGCCATCTGCAAAAATTCGGGCGAGTGCTTTAGCATTATTTCTGTATGCGCCAAACACGCCTGTACTCATTCCGAAACCTACGAGCCACTCGCCTTCTTTCATAGAACGTACTGCTGGGTTACGTTGAGCCCAACCAATTTTATCTGCTCCTAATTTGTATGCTTCTTTTAAAAATTTGGTGGAATATGGTTTGCCGTTTTCGGGGTCTTTTTCTGCATAGTTTTTTAAGCGAAGTTCAATGGGATCCATATTTAATTTATACGCCAGTTCATCCAACGCACTCTCCAGTGCAAAGGCCCCTGTGGCTTCGCCGGGGCCACGCATGTAAGTAGGCGTACTCACATTAAACGGAAACACTTTATAACGTGTGGTTACATTGGGACAATTATATAATGACCTTGAAATATTTACCGAGCCTTCGTTAAATTCTTCATACATAGAGGTGATGGAATTTGCCTCATGTGTAATGCCGATAAGTATTCCATCTGCCGTGGCGCCTAAACCAATTTTTTGCAAAGTGTATGGGCGATAACCAACGGAGTTAAACATTTGATCTCTGCCTAAAACCAACTTTACTGGTCTACCGGTTTTCTTTGCACCAATTAATGCCGCAATGCAATGTGGCCATGTACGCAAGGCACTGCCAAAACCGCCGCCTACAAAGGGTGCATACAATCGTACATTTTCTTCTTTTAATTTAAAAGCGCTCATTACATTGCGCTGTGCACTTTTTATGTTCTGCGTTTTTTCATATACAGTTACTTTATCATCGCCATCCCATAATGCAATGGTGGCGTGCATTTCCATTGGGTTGTGTACTTCTATCGGCACTATATATTCAGCCTCAATTTTTACGGGTGCATTTTTATACCCATCTACCTCGCCACGAATATTGTCTTTATATTTTGCGGTATCAATTGCCTTTACTGTTTTACCGGCTTCTAAGAAATCAGTAACCTGTGCTTCTTTATTGTACTGCGCTTTTACGAGTGTAGCGGCAAACAATGCCCGCTCATAAGTATCTGCAACAACCAGTGCAATTGGCTGACCGTTAAAATAAATGGTAGGGCCATTAAACACCTGTAAATTTTTACCGCTCACGGGAGTTTTTATGGGCAAGCCGCCGGCATCGTAACCCGGCACCACCGGCGTGTTGAGGTGTGTAATGACTGATAAAACACCGGGTGCATTTTCAGCACTTTTAGTATCCATAGTGGCAATACTGCCTTTGGCAATAGTACTGCCCACTAGTACACCGTAGGCAAGGTTTGGTATATCATGCTCGGCTGTATATTTTGCTTTGCCGGTTACTATATCTTTTCCATTTACTCTATCGCCATCTTCAAAATAATATCCCATAAAAAATTATTTAAACTTATCAAGTATTTTTTGGGCTTTGCCCAGATGATGCTTTACATCAAATAATATCTTCGGTGATAAATGAAAGCGTTTTGTTTTCGCCTGATGCTGTTTTTATCAATAAATTAATTTGCCTGCCGATAATATTTATTTGTTGCATGAAAAATTGTAATCCGATTGCACTTAGCTTTTCGCCATTTAAATCCAATACTTCATCGCCTTCTTTTACTCCTGCTTTACTTGCGGGACTATTAGGATTTATCATTTTTACCATTACTCTATTATCATTTGCGCCTGCATATTCCACCAATATTCCATTTGCTTGCGCAATAAAAACTGCTGCAAATTTTTTTGATGGAGATAGGTATAATTTCTTGCCCATAAAATCATATACTGCATTAAACCTGCTTAATATTTGGTTGCCTACAACACCGCTTCTCGTCTTACGCATGTAGCTACCCTTGTTTGTAATTTTTATGGATGCAGTACAATTTGCAAAATTGTATTGTCCTATTTGTATTGCTGCAAGCCTGCCATTATTGCTGGTAACAACATCCTGCGAAGCACCATAAGTAAGTTTTGTATAAGTTGCGGGCATGCTTTGCAACACCTGATTATCTTCAGCAAAAGGAATATTTAAAGAAAGGCAACTTCCAGAGCCGGTATCCAATACAAACTTGCCGGGCATTTTCTTTCCGTTTTTTAAGGTCAAATCTATGGCGATTGCACCGTGCTTATCGCCCTTTACATCTAATATTTGTATGGGTTGTTCTGGACCGGTGTACATAAAATTTTCTTTGTTGTACAACTTAAATAAACTTTCATCAACATTAACTTCAATAATAAACCTGTCCATTAAATCTTGCCCAATAACGCCATCCATTTTAATACCCTGGTTTGTATAAAAATGATTTAGTGGAATAGATATAATCTTGACATCCTTCAACTCCAATGAACCAATTTTTATTTGTTGTTTTTTAAAAAGCCTTGCTGCTGTTTTGCCAGTGCCACCGGTTACAGATGCATTTCTATCAGTGCCTTTAAGTACGGCATCTGCAACGCTTTCATTTATTACGGTAAATTCAGCACCGGTATCAAACATAAAATGTAAACTATCCTTATCATTTACCTTTACTGAAATAAAAAGATAATTGCCCTGCTGCATTAAAGGAATAGAAACGGCGGGAACATTTTGTGCCATTGTTTCGTTACACATAAAAATCAACACAATCCACAAACCTGATAGTTTTTTATTTAAGTTCATTTTCAATTTTTAATGTGCTGCTACATTGCAGCAGCTATTTTTAATGCTTCTGCAATACTGTTTGGTGCAAGCGTTAATTTAAAATTATTATGGCGATATGCTTTGGCATCCTTCATGGCGAGTGCTGCTGCCTGTTTAAAATTTTCTTCGGTAGCTGCTTTGCCTTTTAAGAAATTTTCAGCAGTTGTTAATCGCCAAGGTTTGTGTGCTACGCCGCCCATTGCAAGGCGTGCATTGTTTATTTTGCCGCCATTCATATCCAACGCTGCTGCTACAGAAATTAATGCAAATGCATAAGAGGAACGGTCACGAATTTTTAAATAGGTTGAATGCTGCGCAAAATTATTTGCATCAGGTATTTCTACAGCGGTTATCATTTCGCCACGCTGGAGTGTGTTATCTTTTTCAGGATTTGTACCTGCGAGTTTATGAAAATCGGTAAATGCAATTTTGCGTTCGCTCCTGCTGCTACTAATGATTACGCTTGCATTGAGTGCTGCAAGCGCAACACACATATCGCTCGGGTGTACGGCAATGCAATTTTCCGTAGCACCAAAAATAGCGTGCATACGGTTGTAACCTTTTAATGCGCCGCAGCCTGTGCCGGGGTTTCGTTTATTGCAGGGCATGGTAGTATCATAAAAATAACTGCACCTTGTGCGCTGCATCATGTTGCCGCCCACGGTTGCCATGTTTCGCAACTGTTGCGATGCACCAGATTGTAATGCCTTTGAAAGTAAAGGAAACTTTTGTACGACCAATTCATTTTCGGCCACCACACTGTTTAATGCGAGTGCGCCTATGCGTACAAAACCTTTTTGCTGCTCAATATTTTTTAGCGAAAGGTTATTAATGTCAATTAATTTTTGCGGTGCTGCTACGCCACGTTTCATTAAATCTACCAAGTTGGTACCACCGGCAATTATTTGTGCTGTGCCATCTTTCATCAACGTATCTGTAACGTTTTTTTGGGTGGAAGCTTGTACGTAATTAAAGTTTATCATATAGTGCCTCCTTTTTGTTTTACTTCTGTTATAGCATCTACAATATTTGGGTATGCGCCGCAGCGGCAAATGTTGCCTGCCATATAGCTGCGTATTTCATCTTCGTTGTTTGCATGGCCTTCACGCACACAAGCCACGGCACTCATTATTTGCCCGGGTGTGCAATAACCGCATTGAAAACCATCATGCTTTATAAATGCCGCCTGCATGGGGTGTAATTCATCGCCTTTTGCAAGCCCTTCAATAGTGGTTATTTTTTTACCATCCTGCATAATAGCAAGGCTTAAACATGAGAGAACCCGCTGCCCATTTACATGTACAGTACATGCACCGCACTGCCCATGGTCGCAACCTTTTTTAGAACCGGTGAGTTTTAATTGCTCCCGCAGTAAATCCAACAATGTTACCCGGGGCTCAATAGAAAGAGTATGTACTATGCCGTTTACTTCTATATTAAGGTCTCGTTTTTCAAACAGCTCTGCTATTTTATCATCCATATTATCATCAGCTGCCTTTAAAATGTATGAGGGCGTTAATGCTACTGCCGTGAGTGCGGTCGATATTTTAAAAAATTGCCGGCGGGAGTGGTTAAGGGTTTTATCATCTTTATTATTATCATTCATGCTTAAAATTATTTATAATGGTAAATTACGAAATAACGTTCAACACAATTTAAGTTAATAATAATTTTTACACAGTTTTAGAAATATAGAAACGAAGGTACCGGCGAAGGCGGATAGTTTTATCTTGTGTTTGACACCTGTCATCTAAAATTTAATTTTCCAACAACCCCTTTATAGCAACGGCAAAATTTTGCCCTATCGAGTAGAAATTAAATCTGCGATATTATTTACACGTAGGGTTTTGCATACACGAATTATTAAACGCAATACCGGCTAAATAAAATGACAGAAATAGTAAGGCCTAAATAAAGTACTAAAAATTCAAACCCATTGGTGGATGCTTGACCTACACTTCCGTAATAATTATTCAAACAATAAAAATATATAAATACAGTAGTTGTATTCCAAATAACAATTGCGCTTTATTGACAGCAGAAATAAATGGATACGAATGCAAAATCAATAACAGTATGCTGATAAAAATTAATTTTTGATTGCTGGTTTTGTTATGCATTTTTTTTAAATAAAAAAGGATAATACAATAAACATCATAAGTTCTCTGTATTATCCTCACTATGGCAATATTATTTAAAAATTACTCTTCAGTAGTATCGTACTGATTTTGCAATGCATAAATACCAAAAGTAACCAGGCCGCCAACAATAATAGGCGTAAGCACAAAGGCATAAATAATTGCTGGTATTAAATCTTCGGGCTTAGGGCTCTTAAACTTTTCTATAGCCTGCGTTACAATGAGTATGTACCCGGCGTACAAGCCAATAGCAATCCATAATAATCCTGCTAATTTTTTTATTAAATTCATAAAAAAAATTTTAAAAATTTATAATTAATCGTTTAGGTTTCTTTTTTTATTATTTATGTACAAAGCACCAATTACAAAACAAACTCCGGCAATTATAATTGGATACCACAATCCCTCTAAATATGGTTTTTCGTAAGGCAATGCTGCACCTGCTTTTGTAGCTGCCTCATTTACTTGACCTGCTTTTGTAGCTAAAAATAATGCAATTGTAGGCAACAAGCCACCAAAAATACCATTGCCAATATGATAAGGTAAACTCATAGATGTATAGCGAATTCTTATTGGAAACAGTTCTACCAAAAACGCTGCTATTGGGCCATACACCATTGTTACGAAAAGTACCTGTATAAAAACCAACCATACCAAACTCCAAAAAGAGCCTCTATCCAAATTGGTTATTTTATCTATTTTGCTGTCCTTCTTTTCATCTGCTTTTGTAATATCTGCATGTATGTTTACCTTTTTTGTTTCTATATACATCGTACCATCTGTATATTCTTTATTCGTAATGGTTGTAAGAATACTATCACCAATATTTTTTGCATCTGCTGCAATGGCAGAGGTAGTTTTTGTGTTAGCAACAATTTCTGTTTTTGATTTTACACTTCCATTTTCATACATTTTTGTATAGATGATTCTGTAACTCAACAAGGCAATCAGCATACCAATAAGCATAATCCATTTTCGTCCAATTTTATCAGATAATGCACCAAACACAATAAAGAAGGGCGTTCCCATAGCAAGTGCTGTCATCAAAATATTACTTGCCTGGGTAATATCTACATTTAAAGTAGTTTGAATAAAATTAAGTGCGTAAAATTGCCCTGTGTACCAAACTACCCCCTGCCCCATGGTTGCACCAAACAATGCTAGCAATACAAATTTGAAATTGAGTTTGTTTCCAAAACTTTCTTTTAATGGATTAGTAGATGTTTTACCTTCCTCTTTTGCTTTTTGAAACAATGGAGATTCTTTCATCTTCATTCTTATAACAATTGAAATACCCACCATTACAATTGATATCCAAAATGGAACTCTCCAACCCCAATCTGCAAAGGCTTCTTTGCTCATAGCGCCTTTGGTAGTAACGATTACAAGCAACGATAAAAACAAACCAACTGTTGCTGTTGTTTGTATCCAACTTGTCCAAAAACCTCTTTTGTCCTCAGGCGAATGCTCGGCTACATACGTGGCTGCACCACCATACTCGCCGCCCAAAGCAAGCCCTTGTAGTAAACGCAAAAGCAATACTAAAATGGGTGCAAGAAATCCAATTTTTTCATACGAAGGAATACAACCAATTAAAAAAGTAGAAAGCCCCATTAAAATAAGCGTTACTAAAAATGTATATTTTCTACCAATCATATCGCCCAATCTGCCAAAAAATAATGCCCCAAATGGGCGTACTACAAACCCTGCTGCAAAAGTGGCAAGGGTGGAAAGCAAGGCTGCTGTTGGGTTTCCTGATGGAAAAAATTTTGTTGCAATAATGGTAGCCAAACTACCAAAAATATAAAAATCGTACCATTCAATGAGAGTGCCTAACGACGATGCGGCTATCACACCTGCTATTCCTTTACTAGTTGTATGGTTACTCATAACAAAAATTGATTTGGGTTTTTTAAAAATGAAAATGTTGTTGTAAAAAGAAAATGGATATTATTTATTTTATTCGTACTGCCACTTATTACTTTCAAATCATTTCCATCTGTACCATATTGTGCTGCTGTATATTCTATTTCAGTATCCATTTTAAATTTCCCAAAAATAATTTCTACCCTTGGCGATACCCGAAACACATTTTTAATTCCTCTGCCAGATATAGCAATGCCTTGTCAACAGGCAGAAATAGCAACGCCATTTAAGCCGTCACTTTTTATATAACCAACAAACAAACCTACCTTAACATTTAAGACATACAATCAGTTTCAGTTTTAAAAAAATTAGCTTGTGGGATAAACATAACTGGCAAAGCTATTCTAATTTAATAACTTCAATATTTATAACAATTGGTTAGTTGTTACAATTTTGGAAAATTGAAAAATGGATAAATTAATTTTATTATTGTTGAAATAAATAATTGATAAATATTTTATCAATCGCTTGATTAAAAGAATTTATTTTGAATTTATTAATTTGTGGTTGGAGAAATTTTTTTGGGGATGAGATTTTTTGAATTACGAATGCCCTGTTCGATTAAAATAAATTTTAAGCTCTTTTAAATGGAAAAGTTAAATGTAATTATGATGTAAAGCTGAGCTCGTTAAGCCCATTGCATTAAACGAATCCGCCTTCTAAAAGCTAGGGCTTACACTACACTAATTAACCAGATGCGAAATGTGTAATTTAAAAATGTATTGTCGATCTAAGTTTTTGATAAAAGATGAAAAAAAATAATAGTCTTA
>JANXXM010000116.1 GCA_025350645.1 Ferruginibacter sp. | reverse complement strand
AAAGACTTTGGAATAGTTCCAAAGCCCACTAAACCACGCTCTTCTTTTTTTGCTAAGTGCTATTTTGAGTACCAGTTTATCGTTAATTTTTTCAAAGTAGGCACCTATTGCAAAGGTTCAAATTAATGAAAGTTGTTTTGTAATTTCTTGAGAATCGTTACTGTTTGGCAAGAAAAAAATTCTGGATTCTAAATTGAATACGCTATCTTTTAGATCATATATAGTTGTCTTAAAATTTATTATTTTTTCCTTAGCTATTTCATATTAACGAATAAAACTTAAAAAAAATATATTGTCTTTAGGAGGAAAAATGTAAGCCTTTTTTGACGAAATTAAATCCTTGGTTGATTTATTCCTACAACTACAGCTTAATGCAATTATGGTTTATGTTTTATTCCATTTCTTATAATTAACTCTACCCAATAATTTGTTTCTAAAATGTAAAAACATTGTTTTCGATACTATATTACCTCACTCTGTATTCAATTTTACGCATAGTTTCATAAATAAGAATTTGCCTCTCAATTAGGTTTTAACCTTAAAATAGTTTAAAATAAGTAAAGTTTTTATCAAAACTGATTTGTTCATTTACTTCAAATTTTTTACTCCTTTACCATGTATACAACAGAATAATCCACCTACAGCATTTTAACAATTACATAAAAATTCTTATCTACCACCACCGTTTTACCATCAAAATTTTTGCCTGCTTTTAAAATTTTCCATGATATGCCAGGGGTTATTTTTTTTACAGCACCACCTGTATATATTTTTATGGGCATTATAAAATCATCTGCCATATTTGCCCAGCGGTAGCTTATATTTTTTTCTACAATTTTATATTCTAGTACAGGTATTTTGGTAGTACGCAAATACGCATTAAAAATGCCGGTTAAATTTAATTTTAAAGAAGTAGCAATATAATTTTCTATTTCAATTGATGTAACTGTTTTATGGTAAAATGTTTTGTTTAATCCCATAAGCATAGCCCTAAATTTTTTGTCTGTAGTAAGCTGGCGAATGATGTGCAGCATATTGGACCCTTTGTTATACATATCCCCGCTTCCTTCCTTATTTACACCATAAGGTCCTATTACAGGTTCATCGTTTTGTATATTATTCCGCAGCCCCTGTACATATTCTTCACCAGCTTTTTTGCCAAAATAATATTCTGTAAACAATGTTTCGCTGTAGTTGGTAAAGCCTTCGTGCACCCACATATCTGCAATATCTTTTGTGCAAATGCTGTTTGCAAACCACTCATGCCCGCTTTCATGTACAATAATAAAATCCCATTTTAAGCCCCAGCCACTGCCACTTAAATCTCTTCCGTTATATCCTTTTTTAAACTGATTGCCGTAAGCAATGCCGCTCTGGTGCTCCATTCCAAGGTGTGGTGTTTGTATGAGTTGGTAGCCATCTTCGTAAAAAGGATAAGGGCCAAACCAATATTCAAATGCCTTTATCATTTTTGGCGCATCAGTAAATTGTTCTTTTGCTTTTGCCATGTCATAATCTATCACCCAGTAATTCATATCAAGATTTCCTTTGAGCCCGGCATACTTTTCATTAAAGTTTACATACTTTCCAATGTATGGAATGATGCAATAATTATTAATAGGATTTTTTACATTCCAGGTGTAAGCAGTATTTCCATTGCCCAATATTTTTTTTGCTATAAGCCTGCCGTTGCCCACTGCAACAAGGCTATCCGGCACAATAATATTAAGCGTTGCACCACTATCCGGTTTATCGCTTTGTATATCCTTGCACGGGTACCACACACTGGCACCAAGCCCCTGGCAGGCTACCGTCATCCAGGGGTTTCCGTTCTTGTCTTTTTTCCATATCCAGCCACCATCCCATGGCGGGCGCACGGCTTCCTTTGGCTTGCCATGAAAATAAAAAGTAAGAGAGTGAATGCCTGGTTTGATTTTATACATCGCATTGGTATCTCTGTACATCAGCCAGTATACATTATTTTCCCTTGTAAAAGAATAACTGGTTTCACTGTCTTTCGCACTGTCCAAAATCATAGGTTCCTGCAGGTCTATCTGCATTAATTTTGCACCATTGTCAAAAAAAAGCATTTCGTTTTTTCCCGTAATTGTTTTGGCATTATAATCCGGCTGCACGGTAATAGTATAATGGAGCACATCCCACGCAACCCTGTAGGAGCCGTTGCTGCCACGCAATGTATCTGCATGGGTAAATATCTTTTTAGCAACGGTTAGCTGCGCAAAATTTTTAAAAGAAAAGCATAAAAAAATGATCGTAGTAAATAATAATTTGTTGGTATAATGCATCTGTACAAACTTAATTTGAAAATATAAATTACTTTCACACAAAGAGAACAAAGATTAACAAGATTACAAAGCAGTATTTTTTAAAAACGTTTTTTTAGCAGGAATATGATAGTAGCAAATACCATAAAAAAACTGTTTATTTTTTTCGGGATTTTTATATTTTTTTCTTGCAGCAATCATGCTCATCCTGATAAAAAGATTTTCCGCTACAACGAAACCACAGGTATAGCATCGCTGGATCCCGCATTTGCGAAGAACCAGTCAATCATGTGGGTCATTCATCAACTATACAATACCCTGGTAGAAGTAGATGATAACATGCAACTGAAACCGGCTTTGGCAAAAGGCTGGAGCTTTTCTTCGGATAATAAAACAATCATCTTTAACCTGCGTACCGATGTTTTTTTTAATGATGATGCTGCCTTTGAAAACGTAAAGGGAAGGCGTTTTACTGCGCAGGACGTAGTGTATAGTTATAGCCGCATTATAACCAAAAATGTAGCCAGCCCTGGCGCATGGATCTTTAATAACCGGGTAGATAGTGTTGATCCTTTTACAGCACTTAACGACAGTACTTTTCAATTAAAATTAGTAAAACCTTTTCAGCCTATACTCGGTATTCTCAGTATGCAATATTGTTCTATAGTGCCACAGGAAGCTGTAGAAAAATATGGAAGTAATTTTAGAAGCCACCCGGTGGGTACTGGCCCGTTTGCACTCGTGGCATGGGATGAGGGGCAGGCACTGGTAATGAAAAAAAATAATAACTATTTTGAAACCGATAGCACAGGTAAACATTTGCCCTACCTGGATGGAATAAAAATAAGTTTTTACAACAGTAAGGCTACCGAGTTTTTAGAATTTCAACAGGGTAAAATAGATTTTATAAATGATATAGATCCATCTTTTAAAGATGAGATATTAACCAAAACCGGGGAGCTTAAAAAAGAATGGAAAAGTAAAATTAACCTGCAAAAACACCCTTATTTAAACATTGAGTATTTTGGTATACTGGCAGATACTTCCAATGAATTATTAAAAAGTTCGCCTTTAAAATTATTAAAAATAAGGCAGGCCATTAACTATGGTATAGACCGTAAAAAAATGATGCTGTACATGCGTAACTCCATAGGCACGGCGGCGGAGAGCGGTTTTGTACCACAGGGTTTACCATCTTTTAATGCGGATGAAGTAAAAGGATATAATTTTGATCCGCTAAAAGTAAAAACATTACTGGCAGAAGCAGGCTTTGCAGAAGGTAAAAATTTGCCTGAAATAAAACTGCTTAGTATCCCTGTGTATGCAAACCTGGCGGGCTATGTAGCAAACGAATTAAAACAGGCTGGTATAAATGTAAAAGTAGAAACGGTACAAAAAAGTTTATTGCTGGAGCAAACATCAAAATCTCAGGCATTATTTTTTAGAGGAAGCTGGATAGCAGATTACCCCGATGCAGAAAATTACCTTAGTGTTTTTTATAGCAAAAACCCGGCACCACCTAATTATACCCGGTTTAAAAATAATGACTTTGATGTGTTGTATGAAAAAGCACTATCAGAAACTAATGACAGCTTGCGTTATATTTATTACAGGCAAATGGATAAAATAATTGTGCAGCAGGCGCCGGTAGTGCCCCTATGGTATGATATGGCTATACACCTAGTACAAAAAAATATTAAAAATTTTAGGCCTAATAGTTTAAATATGACAGAACTGCGAAGGGTAAAAAAAGAATAAAAATTTATCTACACCATATCATACGAAAATAAAATATTAGTAAAATGAAAACACAAAGAAAAATAATAGCCGTTACAGTAATGCTGCTGTGCATGGTTATAAGCATTGCAGCTACGCAAAAGGATAAGCCGCCGCTGTTTAAAAACCTTAAAGTGCTGCCCAAAAATATAAGTGATGAAGACCTTGATAAGATTATGGATAATACGAAAATGAATAATATACAAGACCAATTTTTTTAATTGGGTTTTTTTATTTACTTTTGGTCTATAATATTATTCATTTATGTCAAAAGTTTTAAATATTCTAGTAAAAGAATCGATAACGGAAATTAGAGCCTTAA
>JANXXM010000086.1 GCA_025350645.1 Ferruginibacter sp. | reverse complement strand
ACGCCTTTGGCGAAGAAGTAATTGTAGATAATGCAGATAAAGCTATAGCAATAGCTGCACAAAAAACAAATGCTCTTGTAAAAGATTATACTGCTGCACCCATTCATTTTACTGCAAGCAGCAATGGCGCACACGAATGGTTAATAGAGTTTGAGAAAGCTCCTGATAGCCTCTCTTCTTTTACAAAAGAAATGGATACAGCTTTAAAAAATGCGAATAGCGATTATGAAGCAAAACGATATAAGGATATTGCACTGCGTATGCCTGTAGTACATAGTTTGCCCACAGGTACTTTTACAGAATGGCTTCGCACAAAAGGCAAAGTGGGCGGGCAACACAAAGTACCAAGGCTTAGTAATGAAAGAAAAATAGTAGAGGAAATACTTGCATTACAATTTAATAACTTTTTATTTGTAAATAAATGATTTTTTCTAAAAAAAAATACCAACAAATCTGTGCATCGCTAAAATTGAATGATATATTTTTGACTAAAAAAATTACAGATGAAATTACTTCAAAATAAAACTGCCATCATTACAGGGGCAGCACGTGGCATAGGCGAAGCGATTGCTATAAAATTTGCTGAAGAAGGTGCTAACATAGCTTTTACTTATGTAAGTGACAGCAGCACTGAAAAAGCAACTGCGCTTGTGGAAAAATTAACTGCATTGGGTGTAAAGGTTAGCGCTTATCAAACAAATGCTGGCGATTATGCAGCTAGCGAAATATTTGTAAATGATGTGATAAAAGAGTTTGGGCAAATAGATATTTGTGTAAACAATGCAGGTATATCTAAAGATAATTTATTGCTTCGTATGACGCCCGAACAGTGGGATGATGTAATGAACGTAAACCTGAAAAGTGTTTTTAATATTACCAAGCAGGTTATAAAACCAATGATGAAAGCCCGCAGCGGCAGTATTATAAACATGAGCAGCATTATTGGCGAAACGGGCAATGCAGGGCAGAGCAGTTATGCCGCAAGCAAAGCCGGTATTATTGGTTTTACAAAAAGTATTGCAAAAGAAATTGGCAGCAGAAATATTCGCTGCAACGCCATAGCACCGGGTTTTGTAGAAACAGATATGACGAGTTATTTAAAAGAAGGCGAAGCATCAGATAAGTATAAAGCGGCTATACCGTTGGGCAAATTTGCAAGTGGAGAAGATATTGCAAATGTTGCGTTGTTTTTAGCAAGCGATATGGGAAGTTACGTAACCGGGCAAACCATCAGCGTATGTGGCGGACTTAATATCTAATAAAAACATGATAGAAATTATTCCATTTACCGAAGAAAAAAAAGAATATATAAAGTTATTAAATTACGAATGGCTTCAAAAATATTTTACGGTAGAGCCGCAGGATATTGTGCAGTTATCTGATCCCAAAAAAGAAATAATAAATAAAGGCGGCTTAATATTTTATGCCACTTACAGCAACAAAATTGTGGGCACTTATTCTCTCATAAAAGTAAATGATACCGAATATGAACTGGCAAAAATGGCGGTAACTGAAAAATGTAAAGGACTGGGTATTGGTAAAATAATGATGGAGCATTGCATTAATGAAGCAAAAAAAACAAAGGCAACAGTATTGTCACTTTTTTCAAATACAAAACTGCAAGCAGCCATACATCTATACCGCAAATATGGTTTTATAGAAGTGCCCTTGCCTGCTGATATACATTATGAGAGAGCAAATATTAAAATGGAAAAAAATATATAGCTTTTGTAACAGCAATGTAATTTTATCGATAACATAATTGATAAGGGGATAAAACTTTTATCCAGGTATCCGGTGAAAATACTTTTTCTTACTTAATCAATTCTTTAAATCATATTACCCCGTTAGCGGTTATTATTGGGTTAATGGGTATAGATATCCTTATGGTTTATGAATCAAAATTTATAAAATCTAAAAAGATTTTTCAGTTACTTAGTGGTCCGTTAATGGTGGTGGTGGTTGGTATTTTATTACACTATTTTTTAAGCGATACCTCTTCCCTTATTTCAATTAAAGAAACAGACCTTGTTACTATTCCTGTTGCAAAAACAACTGCTGAATTTATTTCTTTTTTTCATTTACCCAATTGGTCATTTATTACCAATAAAGATGTTTGGATAACGGCTATAACACTTGCACTCGTTGCATCTTTGGAAACTTTGCTCGGTTTGGAAGCGGTAGATAAACTAGACCCCTTGCAACGTTTTTCTCCCCCAAACAGAGAATTGGTGGCGCAAGGCGCAGGTAATATTGTGAGTGGTATGCTGGGCGGCTTGCCGCTTACCAGTGTAATTGTGCGCAGCAGTGCCAATGTAAATGCAGGTGCTAAAACAAAAATGAGTGCCATTTTTCATGGTATACTTATTTTTGTTTGTGTAGCTTTTTTACCAGGGCTGTTAAACCTAATTCCCAAAGCAGCGCTGGCCGCTATTTTAATTTTTACCGGTTACAAACTTGCTAAAATTTCTATTTTTAAAGATTATTATAAAAGAGGCTGGGAGCAGTTTATGCCATTTATTATTACCTTGGCTGCAATTGTATTTACAGATCTTTTAAAAGGTGTTTTAATTGGTATTGCTGTAGGAATTTTTTACATTATTAGAAGTAATTTTCGTACGGCTATTTTTATGACAAACAATGACAATCAATTTCTCATCAGGCTTAGAAAAGATATTTCATTTTTTAGTAAACCCAAACTAAAACTGATATTTGAAAATATGCCTGAAAATGCAGATGTAATTATTGACCTTACGAAAGCTGAATTTATTGACAAAGATATAATTGATACCATTAATGAATTTATCACCAATGCATCTGAAAAAAATATACAGGTTACTGTAAATAAAAGCATGTACAACGAATTGCACAAATTGGTAGATAAAAATCTTTTTAATGCAGATGATGCTGCACATTAACTAAAATAAAAAATTATTATACGATGAGAATACTTTCTTACGAAAAATTATTGCTGGAAAATAAAGCCTGGGCAGAAGAACAACAGCAAAGTGACCCACAGTTTTTTACAAGACTCTCACAACAACAATCACCTGAGTTTTTATGGATAGGTTGTAGTGATAGCCGTGTGCCTGCAGATAAAATAACAGGCACAGAGCCTGGCGAAATATTTGTACACAGAAATATAGCCAACCTTGTTGTAAACACAGATATTAATATGCTAAGTGTACTGCAATATGCAGTAGAGGTTTTAAAAGTAAAGCATGTAATTGTATGCGGGCATTATGGTTGCGGCGGCGTAAAAGCTGCTATGAACCAGCATCATTATGGCATCATAAACCACTGGTTAAAAAATATTAAAGATGTATATCGCCTGCACAGAGAAGAAATAGATGCATTGCCCCTAGAAGATGACCGTGTAAATATGCTTACAGAAATAAACGTAAGGGAGCAGGTTTTTAACCTTGCCAAAACATCAATAATACAAAAAGCATGGAAGGAAGATAATCGCCCACATTTGCATGGCTGGGTTTATGGGCTTAATGATGGCATTATAAAACCAGTATGTGAAATGGAACCCGGTACAAAAATTGACCCTTTATATGAGTATGATAATTTGTAATAATAAAACCAACATTTTCGGTACGGTTTTTTATTTATAAAAGCCTATTCATCACCATAAAAAAATTAAAATGAAAGTATCAAATAAAACAGGATTAATATTACTTGGGCTGGGTGCGCTTGCTTTGTACAAATACACGAAACTTACCGATGAGGAAAAAGATGAATTAAAAGAAAAAGCAAAAAAGTTTTATGATGATAATATAAACCCGCTAATAAAAAATGCGCTGGGCCTTGTAGATGATGTGGGGGAAGCAGTAGAACAACACGGATCTATAAAATAAAACTTTGCTTTTTTTAAACCGAGCTGCTTTTTTTAAGAGCAGCTTTTTGTTTTTAATTTATATTTGAATTATGAATTACCTGGCCCATGCATATCTTTCGTTTAACAATACTGATGTGCTTGCTGGCAACATGATAAGCGATTATGTAAAAGGTAAAACACAATACAATTATCCCGATAAAATACAAGTGGGCATTAAACTTCACAGGGCAATAGATGATTTTACAGATACTCATGCCTGTACAAAAGATTTGAAAGAATTTTTTCGCCCTGCGTACAGGTTATATGCGGGTGCATTTGCAGATGTGGTGTACGATTATTTTCTGGCTAATGATAATATCCATTTTTCATCTCCCGAAGCTTTATCATTATTTGCGCAAAATACCTATGCACTCTTAAATAAAAATATAGTACTTTTCCCCCCACCCTTCGCAAAAATTTTTCCATGGATGTATACACAAAACTGGCTATATAATTATCGTTTTAATGAGGGCATGCAAAAAAGTTTTGGCGGCCTTGCCCGGCGTGCAAGCTATATTAACGAAACAGAAACGGCGTACAATATTTTTATAAAACACAAAAGCGAAATGCAAACTTGCTACAATCATTTTTTTACTGAGTTAAAAAATTTTGCCGCTTATAAATTGCAGGTTTTATTAACAGCTTGATTCTTTTATCTTTGAACAAATAAAATTGGTATGAAAAAAAACTTTTTTACTTTACTTATTGTTACTGTTTTTTCTATTTTTTGTAGTGCCCAAAATAAAATACCTGCGGTAGATAAATCGCCTATGGATATGGCTACCTACCCTGCTAATTTTCCTTTATTAAAAATACAGGATAAGGTTACCGAACCGCTCGTAGCAAGAGTAATTTACAGCCGCCCGCAAAAAAACAATCGTATTATTTTTGGAGACCTGGTGGCTTATAACTCCGTATGGCGCTTTGGCGCAAATGAGGCTACCGAAATAGAGTTTTATAAAGATGTGCGAATTAATAATATTAAAATAAAAAAAGGAAGATATTCTTTAAATGCCATACCAGCGACAGATAAATGGACCATCATTATTAACAAAGATCTGGACTCTTGGGGTTCTTTTAAATACGATAAAACAAAAGATGTAGTAAGGGTAGATGTGCCTGTACAAAAAACCACAGAAATTGCAGAGGTGTTTTATATTTATTTTGATAAGGCAGCAGCTGGCTTTACACTTAATGCCGGCTGGGATGATGTAAAAGTTTCTTTACCCATACTACTTTAATTTTATGAAATATACCAATGTGCGTTCTTTTACATGTGTTTTGTTTTTTTGCCTGATTATTTTTTCCTGTGAGCAAAAGCCTGTAAATAATGCTGATAATAAAAGGTTATCTACAGATAGTGCTTTGCAGCGCAATAATAATAGTTACGTAAACGAAGATCAGTCGCCAATGGATATGAGCTGGTGCCCGGCAAACTACCCAGTAGAAAAAATGAAAGGAAACGATACGCAAAAACTGGTGGCAAGGGTTATTTACAGCAGGCCACGTAAAAAGGATAGAAAGATATTTGGCAGCACAACAGAAAATCTTTGTGTATATGGAAAGCCCTGGCGGTTGGGCGCAAATGAAGCTACGGAAATAGATTTTTTTGAAAACGTAATCATTGCAGGAAAAAATATAGCTAAGGGTACGTACATCATTTATTGTATACCACATGCAGATAGTTGGACAATTATTTTAAACAGTAATCTTTATACCTGGGGGTTGCACATAAAGGAAACCAACGATATTTTTAAAACTGATATTCCTGTAATCCAGCAGAGCCCTGCAATAGAGGATTTTACTATGGTTTTTTTGGATACAGCAACAGGTGCAGATCTTTTAATGACATGGGATAATGTTAAAGCAGTATTGCCCGTAATATTTGCCAAATAATTTTTTAGAGTTAAACTTCTACTTATTTCTACCAGTACTTTTTTCTTATCTTCTTGTAATACTCCTATCAATTAAATACAACATTATTTAAAACACCCTGTTTTTAATATTTTATTTTACACTGTTGTGGTATCTTTTATCTTTACAGCATGTGCGGTATTGCAGGTATAATTTGTACAAATAAAAATATCATCAATAATACATTGCTCAAAAAAATGAGCGATGCCCTGGCGCACCGTGGTCCTAATGGGGAAGGCCAATGGCAAAATGAAACCAACAACACAGGTTTTTCGCACCGGCGGCTGGCTATTATAGATCTTTCGCCCGCAGCCGCACAACCTATGCATTACCTGCAGCGGTACAGCATTGTGTATAATGGCGAAATATACAATTACAAGGAAATAAAAACCACACTTATAAAAGAAGGTTATCATTTTACCACCGCCAGCGATACGGAAGTTATACTAGCTGCATACGATTATTATAAAGAAAACTGTATGCAATATTTTGATGGCATGTTTGCATTTGCAATATGGGACGAGGCCGAGAAAAAATTATTTACCGCAAGAGATGTTTTCGGTGAAAAACCTTTCTATTATTTTACAGATAAAAATCAATTTGTATTTGCAAGTGAAATGAAGGCACTTTGGGCAACGGGGATTGATAAAACTGCAAACGATAATATGATCGTAAATTATCTTGCACTGGGCCAGGTGCAGCATGCAAGTGATAGTTCACAAACATTTTTTAAAAATATTTTTTCTTTACCGCCTGCTCATTATGGAATATTGTATTTAAAAAATATGCAGTTTACAACTGTACGGTATAAAAATATTGATAAAGAAACCTGCATAAATATTACTGAAGCCGATGCTGCGCAGCAACTGGAAAAACTTCTGTTAAACTCCGTAAGCAAAAGGCTGAGAAGTGATGTGGCAATAGGCTGCAGCCTTAGCGGTGGTTTGGATAGCTCTGCCATTTCGTATTTAATAAACAGGCTGCAAAAAAATAATGATGGTCATTTTAAAACCTTTTCTGCTATTTTTCCCGGGTTTAAAAAAGATGAAGATTCTTTTGTAAAAAAAATAGCTGCAAAATTTAATCTGCAGAATTTTACAATAACACCCACTGCAAATGGGCTGGCAGACGATTTTGCAAAATTATGTTACCATCAGGAAGAGCCTTTTGTATCATCCAGTATCTATGCACAATACAAAGTGTACGAGCTTGCTAAAAATAATAATATTAAAGTTTTGCTGGATGGGCAGGGTGCAGATGAAACCCTTGCCGGTTATACAAAATACCTGCATTGGTATGTGCAGGAACTTATAGCAAAAAATAAATTTACTCTTGCAAAAAAAGAAAGAGCAGGTTTTCAAAAAAATAATATAAACATGCAATGGGGTGCAAAAAATATTCTGGCTGCATACCTACCGGTACAGGCTGCGCAGGCATTGCAAAAGAAAGCCAATAATAAAATAGCACAGTCTGCAGATATAAATGCAGCCCTACTGCACAGCGAAAAAAAAAATGAGAACCTAGGTATTTACAAACCTGTTATTAGAACCCTAAACGATATTTTATATTTTAATACCATGCAGCAAGGGCTACAGGAGCTACTGCGCTATGCAGATAGAAACAGCATGGCGCATGGTACGGAAGTACGTTTACCTTTTTTAAACATAGCCCTGGTACAGTTTATTTTTTCGCTTCCTTCTTCCTTAAAAATTAAAAATGGTTTTACAAAAAATATACTCCGCCAGGTAATGAGCGGCAAACTGCCAGATGATATTGTGTGGCGTACAGAAAAAGTTGGTTTTGAGCCGCCGCAAAAAATGTGGATGAATGATGCCAGCTTACAACCTGTTTTTTACGAAGCAAAAGAAAAGCTTGTGCAAAAAAAAATTCTGAATGCCACAGTATTGCAAAAAAAAATAAATCCCAAAGCCGCTCAAGATGAGGATAATGCAGATTGGCGATATTTGAGTTTGGCGGGTATATTGTAACGCTTGCGTTAAACTGATGATGTTTAAAAATACATAAAACATTATCATTTCATTTTGAACGCTTGTACCCCGGCGGTTAAAAATGATTTAATTTCGCCGTTCAATAATTAAGAAACCATGAGCAATAACAATAAAAAATTAGGTACAAAATTTATACATGCAGGTACAGTGCCAGACCCTAGTACTGGTGCTATTATGACGCCGATATATCAAACCAGTACTTATGTGCAGGCTGCACCGGGCGTAAACCAGGGATACGAATATGCACGCAGCCAAAATCCTACCCGCAAGGCGCTGGAAGATGCATTTGCAATAATAGAAAACGGTAAACATGGTCTGGCTTTTAGCAGTGGTGTGGCTGCTACAGATGCAGTTATAAAATTATTAAACCCTGGCGATGAAGTTATTTGTGCCAACGATATGTATGGCGGCACTTACCGGCTTTTTACAAAAGTGTTTGAAAAGTATGGTATTAAATTTATTTATGTAGATACTACAGATGTACAAAATATACAAGCAGCGGTAACAGCAAAAACAAAACTGATCTGGATAGAAACACCTACAAATCCGTTGATGAATATTACAGATATTGCAGCAACTGCAAAAATATCAAAAGCAGCAGGAGCCATACTATGCGTAGATAATACTTTTGCTTCGCCTTATTTGCAAAATCCGCTGAACCTTGGTGCAGATATCGTAATGCACTCTGCCACAAAATACCTTGGCGGCCACAGCGATGTTATTCAGGGTGCTTTAATGCTTAATGATGATACGCTAAGAGATCAGTTATATTTCATACAAAAAAGTTGTGGTGCTGTGCCTGGTCCCATGGATTGTTTTTTGGTTTTGCGGGGCATAAAAACTTTGCATGTACGTATGAAAGCGCATTGCGAAAACGGGATTATCGTAGCAAATTTTTTACGTAATCATCCAAAGGTAGAAAGAGTTTATTGGTGTGGTTTTGAAGATCATCCAAATAATGATATTGCTAAAGCACAGATGCGTGGCTTTGGTGGCATGATGAGTTTTGTGTTAAAAGATGATAGCATTGCTGCAGCAAATAAAGTACTTACATCTACCAAATTATTTGCACTGGCAGAAAGTTTGGGTGGGGTGGAATCCCTTATAAACCATCCTGCTACAATGACCCATGCCAGTATTCCCCGGGAGGAAAGAATTAAAAATGGTTTGGCAGATGGATTGATAAGATTGAGCGTAGGTATAGAAGATGCAGAAGATTTGGTGGAAGATTTACGAGTGGCTATTGAAGCCAACTAAATCCTAACAATGTGAACTTGAGTTTGAAATAATTTAAAGTTTTTTGAAAAGAAAATGATTGATAACAAACTAAAAGATTTTCTTAATAAAAAGGTTGATGAATATAATCAACCTTTTTTTATTGTACCAGATCCTATATCTATTCCTCATTTATTTTCAAAAAAACAGGATATAGAAATAGCAGGTTTCTTTGCTGCAATATTTGCCTGGGGTAACCGTACTACCATCATTAATAAAAGTAAGGAGCTTATGCAACTGATGGATAATGCCCCACACCAATTTTGTTTAACTGCTACAGAAAAAGATCTTAAAAAATTACTTCACTTTAAGCATCGCACTTTTAACCCCACCGATTTATATTATTTTATAGCTTTTTTTCAGTATCATTATTCCAGTAATCATTCTTTAGAAACTGCTTTTACAAAAAGCATGAAGCCGGGTGATGAAAATATAGAAAATGCACTCAATGGTTTTTATAATTATTTTTTTTCCTTAGAACATGTTCCTAAACGAACCCTTAAACACATTGCATCGCCGGCAAAAAAAGCAACCTGTAAGCGTTTAAGCATGTACCTGCGGTGGATGGTAAGAAATGACAATAAGGGTGTTGACTTTGGGCTGTGGAAAAACATTTCGCCATCTCAATTAGTAATACCTTTAGACTTGCATGTAGCCCGTGTAGCAAGGCATTTCGGGCTTTTAAAAAGAAAGCAAACAGATTGGCTGGCTACGCTAGAAATTACAAAAGCTATAAAGACACTGAATAAAAATGATCCTTCAAAATATGACTTTGCTTTATTTGCGCTTGGAGTACTGGAAAAATTCTAAATTATGAAAAACGAAATAGTACAGGTTGTAAACCAGTCTTTCGGTTTAGACGCTACAGAAAATAATTTTGTAATTTTTCTCACAGAAAAAATTAATTACCTCATCCTACACGATTTTAATAAACTCATTTATATTTTGTACAGGGCAGATATAAATGAAACTAAACTAAACAAACTTTTAGCAGAAAATAAAAAGGAAGATGCAGGTAAAATTATTGCTGCATTGTTTATTCAAAGACATGTAGAAAAAATAAAGTCAAGAGAAGAAAACAGTTCTGTAAACACAGATATAGATGATGAAGAGCGATGGTAATTTATTTTATGTAAATGATTATTATACAGAATGGCACATTTGTTAAAATAATCTTTAAGAAAAAAATAATTTTGCAAAAATATTTTATATAAAGAATAAATCTAAGGACTAAAATTTTGCAGATAGTTCTTGTACATTTATGCAAACAAATGCAATGAATATTTTACCTGTTTTAAAATATACGGAGGAAGAGTATTTGGAGATGGAAGAAAAATCTTTGGAGAAACATGAGTTTTACAAAGGGAAAATTTTTGCCATGGCTGCTGCATCTATATCTCATAATCAAATAACTCGAAATGCACTTACATTATTTGATGATTTTCTAAAAAAAACAAAAACAGGTCAAATTTTTCCAAGCGATCTTAAAATTCATAGTTTAGAAAATTTTCTTTACACTTATCCGGATCTTTCTGTGATATGTGGTGAAATTGAAATGTTATGAAAAAATTTAAGTGTAGTTACGAACCATCTATTTTAATAAAAGTATTATCAAAGTCTACTCAAGATTATGACCGTGGTAGTAAATTTAAATTATACAGAGATATTCCATCCTTAAAAGAATATATACTTATCTCAAGTTTTCAAACACTGATAGGAAAAATATGAAAAACAATCCGACGGAAAATGGTTATTTCAGGAATATAAAACGGGAAATGAAATCTTGAAAATTATTTCTGTACGCCTCGAAATTCTAATAAAAGATTTTTACAGAGATGTAATTTTCAATAATAATAAACTGTAAAACTATGCTGTCTTTTTAGTAAACATTAACTCCTTCACTTTCTCTTTGTCTTCTTTTTCTTTTTTAAGATCAAACATAGTTCCAAAAATATGATCCCATAAAGTACTGCTTACACCAAAACCCATGTCACTATGCTTATAATGATGCAAATGATGGTTTCGCCACAATCCTTTCATCCATTTAAAAGGCGGGTTCCAGGCATGTATTGCAAAATGCATAGTACCATATACCAGATAACCGAGCATAAAGCCCGGAAAAAAAGCAAAAACAAATTTCCCCACTATTAAATAAAAGAGAATAAAAAATACAGATGCAATAATAATACTTGGTGCTGCAGGCATAAACAATCTTTCTCTATCTCTTGGGTACTCGTGGTGATTACCGTGTAAAATATAATTTATTTTTTTGCCCCGCTCACTCTCGGGGTGAAAGTGAAATGCAAAACGGTGTAAAATATATTCAGTAAGCGTCCAGAAAAAAATACCTCCCAAAAAAATAAGAAATGTGGTGAACCCGGTAAAATCTAATGTAGCTATAGAATAATAGGGCAATAAAATTAAAACAGGGGTATACATTCCCCAAATAACGAGAGGGTGTGTTTTAGTAAGGTACTCCAGGTAATTATTTTTAAATAATTGTGCCTGTCCTTTATTATAAATTTTTTGAAATTCCATTGTTTATATTGAGTTGCAAATATACAAATTCATTTTTTGGTTGGCCTTTGTAAGCATAAATTTGTTATCTGTTTCTACATAAATTCTATTACAATTATAATTCCAAAAATATTATTTCATACAATAAAATCTTAAAATGAAGCTAGTTACCTATTTTAAAAACGATACCGAACAACTTGCTTTGCTTGTAAATAGCAGGTTATACGATACCGATAAACTACATCCTGATCTGCCAATGAGTATGACGATGTTTCTTAATTTTTGGGAAGATTACTACCCAATGGCACTGGCAGCAGAGCGTAAAATAAAGGATGGCGGCTTTGAAAATAAAAGTACAACACTTATTGAACATGCAAATATATTAGCACCCGTACCACACCCCACCAGTTGCAGAGATGGTTACGCATTTAGGCAGCACGTAGCTGCTGCAAGGCGCAACAGAAAGGTAGATATGATAACCGAATTTGACCAATATCCCATTTTTTATTTTACTAACCACAACAGTATACAAGGCCCGGGGCCAATACATTGTATGCCAGATCATTTTGAAAAACTAGATTTTGAACTGGAGGCAGCTATTGTAATTTGCAAACATGGTAAAAATATAAAAGCTGCCGATGCAGATAATTATATAGCCGGCCTTATGATTATGAATGATATGAGTGCCCGCCGCCTGCAAATGGAAGAAATGCTGCTTAACCTTGGCCCTGCTAAAGGAAAAGATTTTAGTACCGCAACAGGGCCCATGCTGGTAACGCTGGATGAACTAGAAGAATTTGAAGTGCCTTGCAAAGAAGGACATACCGGCAAAAACTGGAATCTTAATATGAGTTGCAAAGTAAATGGTATAACCGTAAGCCAGGGTAACCTTGCAGCTATGGATTGGACCTTTGCAGAACTTATAGAACGCTGTGCGTATGGTGTAGATATGTATGCTGGCGATGTTATTGGCAGTGGTACAGTAGGCACAGGCTGTTTTTTAGAATTGAATGGCACGGGCAAATTAAACGATCCCAATTATAAAGAACAATGGTTGCAAAACAAAGATGAAGTTATAATGGAAATAGATGGATTAGGCATTTTAAAAAATACTATCGTAGCAGAAGAAACAGATTTTAGTATTCTCGCTTTAAAAAAGCAGTAGCGGTAAATAATTTTTATGAAAACAGTTTATTGTATTAGTGGCCTGGGGGCAGATGAAAAAGCCTTTAGCAAACTACGGCTGCATAACGTAATTATAAAACATTTACCCTGGCTATTGCCGGAAAAAAATGAAAGTATTAGCGGCTACGCAAAGCGCATGGCAAAAGGAATTACTGAAAAAAACCCTGTTTTAATAGGACTTTCTTTTGGTGGTATGATGAGTATTGAAATTGCAAAAATTATTCCGGTGGAAAAAATCTTTCTTATATCCAGTATAAAAAGTAAAGATGAATTGCCTTTGTGGATGAAGCTATGCAGCACCTTTAAATTAAACAAAATTTTTCCGTTAAAATCTTTTCGGCTACTGGAGCCTATACAAAATAAAATGCTGGGTACTGTAACCGAAGAAGAAAAGGAAGTAGCCCGCAATTACAGGAAAAAAGTACCACTTGCGTATACCAATTGGGCCGTAAATGAAATATTTAACTGGCAAAACAACTGGGTGCCCTATAATATTTTTCACCTGCACGGTACGGCGGATAATATGTTTCCTCTAAAAAAAGTAAATGCAACGCATATCATAGAAAAAGGTGGCCATTTTATGATAATGAATAAAGCTAAAGAAATAAGTAACATCATTAACCCGCTATTGTAAATGCCATTAGTTTTTACTGAGGAGTTTAACCAAAAAAATTCATTACGTCTGTAAATATTATTTTTTACTTCCATTTTTTATTTTAGTTTCATTTTGTAAATTATCTTTTACTACACCAAAACAATTATTATGAAACGTAAAATTCTTTTTGTTATCTGCCTCCTTTTTGGACTATTGTTTATAAATGCCGGCCTTGATAAATTTTTACATTACATGCCCATGCCAAAAGATATGCCACCCGGCATGCTGAAAGTAATGAGTGCTTTTATGGAAATAAAATGGCTTATGCCGCTGGTGGGTATTGCAGAAATTATTGGGGGGTTGCTTATTATATTTCCAAAATACAGGGCTTTGGGTGCTGTTATTATTCTTCCTGTAATGCTTGGTATTTTATGTACAAATATTGTCAGCGTTCCTTCTGGTTTGCCTCTGGCGGTAGTTCTTACAATAATAAATATATGGATAATAATAGAAAATCGTCTTAAATATTTACCTATGATAAGTTGATGTTTTTATTTTAAATTTTAAAGTAGTCAAAAGTTTTTTTTATAATGCATTGTTATTTTTTTTGATCACCATTCTTATTTTTTCAAAAAGATCATCTGGCGAAAAAGGTTTTTGTACTATTTCATTCATGCCTATTTCTATAAGATTTACCAGCAGGTTTTCATCTACTGTAGCCGTAAGTGCTATAACAGGTGTTTCTATTTTTTGCATGCGAATATTTTTTGTGGCCGTAATCCCATCCATAACCGGCATTTGCAAATCCATCAGTATTACATCGTAATGATGTAGCATAACAAGCGCTATTGCCTGTTGTCCGTCTGTAGCCCTTGATATTCTTACATTCCATTTTTGCAATGTTTTTGTGGCCACCATCATATTTATAGGATTATCTTCTACTACCAAAATATGAATATTATTAAGGTCTTTTTTTGATGGCTTCGTAATAGCGGTTATATCTTCATTTGTATTTTCGGCACTTTCAAAAATCTTTTCAAACCAAAAAATACTTCCTTTGCCTGCAATACTTTCTACAAAAAGCTGTGCATCCATAAGTTCCAATATTTTTTTAGAAATGGTTAATCCCAGGCCGGAGCCACCATATTTTCTTATCGTACTTGGGTCAGCCTGAGAAAAACTTTCAAATATTCTGCTTAGTTTATTTTCTGCTATTCCTATACCCGTATCAGCTATTCTAAAACGAATAAGGGATTTATTTGTAGCTGTTTTTTTTATTATAGTTGCGTCTACCGTTACAGCACCAGTATCCGTAAATTTTATAGCATTACTTATTAGGTTTGTAAGTACCTGCCGCAGTCTAGTAATATCACCATATACCGGCCTTTCTAGCCTTTCATCTATATTTACATTAAAAATGATTTGCTTTTTTTCTGCTTCCCACGAAAAAAAAGTTTGCATTTTTTTTATAGTGTCGCTAATGCTAAATGCATTGTTTTCCAGCACTATTTTACCAGCTTCTATTTTATTAAAATCCAGTATATCATTTATAAGTACCAGCATATGGTCGCCGGAATATTTAAGCGTTTCTAAATGATCGGCTTGGGAGGGCAGATAATTTTCGTTAAGCAGAATATGAGTAAGGCCTATAATTCCATTTAAGGGTGTACGCAGCTCATGGCTCATGTTAGATAAAAACTGTGCTTTTGCCAGCGTAGCTTCTTCCGCCTTTATTCGGGAATGGTTAAGTTCCTGCTCCGCTCTTTTTCTTGCAGTTATATCTCTTGAAAAGAAAACTGCACCAGATACTTCTTTGTTAATATATTTTATAGGTACCGCAGTAAGTTCAAAATGATTATCTCCAAAACTATAATCTTCAAAAATATTTTGCCCGCTAAAAATAGTGTCGTATTGCCTTCGCCACTCTTCGGGATAATTGGGCAACTTAAACAATGTACTTATATCAAAACCAGGAGTTATATCTGCATTAAATATGCGTTTCATATCCTCCCTGTATAATTTACTGGCTACAATAATTTTATAATCCTTGGTTAAACTCCAGGTGCTATTACCTATACTATCTACAAGGGTTTCCAGGTTTATTTTAGATTGTATAAGATTTTGTTCAGCTATTTTTTTTGCCGTTATAATCTGGCTGTGAAAAGTAGCCCCTACAAATTTTCCTTCATTATTAAGCAGTGGCGAAGCCTGCATTTCAAAATAATTTCCGTTGGAAAAATACTCCTCTGAAATAGTTTCACCACGCAATACTTTTTTATAGATAAAAGGAAAAGTTCTGGCACTGTTTGGTTTGTTCAAAATCTTTTTTACGTCAAACCCTTCAAAACATTTCTCTTCATAAGCCTCCAGTACAAATCCTGAAAAGGCACTGTTGTAAGCAATGAGTTCATACTCTTTATTTATGCTCCATATATATCCTTTTGTATTGTCTATAAGGCTCTGTAAATCCAGCTTTATATTTTCATCTCTTTTTAAAAAATGATTGTGTTCAATTATTACTGCAACTGCATTTGCTGCCATTAGCAAAAATGACAGTATAAAATTGTAATTATAAAAGATGTTATTCTCTTTTGCAGGTAAAATATCTATTAATATGCCTTTTAAATTACCCGAAATAAATATAAGTACAACAGGCAAAAATAATAATCCTATGAGGTAATTTTTTTCTTTTTCCCATGTAAAAATATAGAGGGTAGAAAGAAAGAAAGGGAAATAATACAAGGCTATACCAAAGCCCTTACCGATATAATTATCATAGAAAAATATTGCCAGGAATATTGCTGCTAATAAACAGAATTTTGCGGTAAGAACCTTTTTTAAACTCATTAAAACAAATGCAGTAAAAAAAGCGAAAAGCATAATTACAGTGAGCAAAATAAAATGTGGCAGAGCAATTATTTTATTTTGATAAAGTAGTATATCAAAAATTATATATGCCGAAAAAGAAGTAAGTAATAAAAAATTAGTCAGGGCAATCAGTCTTTTATCCTTGCCGGAAGTGTGCAGTAATACACCGTTATAAATTAATTTTTGCCAGGTGCCCAAAAAAGTAGTCATGATTATTTTTTCTCTTATACTTAAATTTTAGTATCCTTTTAAATTTTAATAACTAAATCGTCTTATTAAAAAATATTACTTTCCGAAAATATAAAGTTTCTTACACTTTGAGAGGATTTTTTTTAATATCATTTGCTATTTAAGATAGAAAATGCCTTAAAAAGTGCTTACTTTTTTATCTCTTTTTTAAAAATTTCTCTTTTTAGTGATGATATGTTCAAATGAATTAAACTTTTATCTCTTTTAGGCTAATATTTTAAAAATTAAAGGGAAACAATTTTATATAATATTGTATTTCACAGAAATAAATTATTTTTTATTCTACATTTTTACTTTCCGCTTTCGCAGCTGGGATCCCGTTTGGATACATCATCAAACCAATTCTTTGCTCCGTTAACTTATCGTTTTCGTATTTGTTTGCCCAAAATACTTCGTAGCATGCTTTTATAATTCCAGCAAGTGGTGTAGCCAGTAATATTCCTATAAAGCCAAATGCTGCTCCCATAGCCATTACTGTAAATAATATTGCAACAGGATGTATTTTCATTGTGTTGGATCTTACATTCGGCATTATAAAATCTGCCATAAGCTCATCTGATGCCAGGTAAAATACTGTTACCCAAAGCGCAGTAGTACCATTTATAGAAAGCGCAATAAGTATAGGGGGAAGTGCTTTTATAAAAAATCCAATCCTGGGTATAAATTCTGTAAAAAAGGCCAGTGCACCCCAAACAAAAGCTCCAGGAACACCCATAATATTTAAAAAAATCGTTGCGGCAATTGCATTTACCGCACCACCTATCAAGATAGATCTTATCCAGCCTCTTATCATAGAAGATATTCTTGTAAATGCTATAGCGGCTTTATCTTTTTTAGCTTCGGCAAACCCGGTAAGATATAATGCAAAAAGCGGGCGTGGGTTTGCCACAGTATAACCCACCATGCTTATAAATACAATAACTACTAATACCTGTGATAAAACAGATAAAGAAAAATCGCCCACCTGCAATAAAGTTTTTGGCAGCGATGGAAAAATATTTGATGCAGTGGATGGCTCCATAGTGAGTTGCTGCTGTAAAGATGAATTGTACGCAAACCAGGATTTTATTTTTGCAGATGCTTCCATTGCATACCCCGGAAGGTTTTTTATAACTACAGATATTTGTTCAGTTATTTTTGGACCAATGAATAAAATGATAACAATAAAGACCGTAAAAATTATTACAAAAACAATTGCGGTTGCCCAACCCCTTGTTACTCCTTTCTTTTCTAAAGCTGTTACCGGGCCGTTTATGGCTACAGCAAGTATTAATGCAAAAAGCATAAGCAGTACCACACTTATCATTTTGTAAAAGAGCCACAGGAGTATTATTAAACCTCCAGCTAAAAAAATAGCTTTGGACAATTGCCGGTATAAGTTATTTGATCTTAAATTTTCCACAATGTTTTCTTTAATGAATAAGATTTATTTTACTGCAAAAAATTATCCATTAAAATATTGTTCTAAATAATACTTAAATAATACAGTTATATTTCAGGCTCTTTTTATTTGCACGCACAGATCTTTATTTTATTGATAATCCTTTTGAGTATTCCATTAATAATCAAAACATGTAACCTTATTTAATAATCCTTTGAGGTTTTATTTCTATACTTAGCGTTTGTTATATAAAAAAATCCTCTTTTAAAAAAGAGGATTTTAATTCATATCTGTATTTCTGTGTTTATAGCTTTATAAATTTTTGGGTAGCTTTTTTAGTGCCATCAAAATAAGTAATGATGTACATTCCTTTACTCCATAAGGATACATCTATTGTATAGGATTGTAGTGCCTGTATTTTTTGCGATACTACTAAATGACCCAAAGCATCTGTTACTATTATGTCTCCAGTTGTTTTTAAACCAGATACGGTAAGATTGTTCATTACCGGGTTTGGCGATACAGAAAAATTTACATTATTTTTTGTATTAATAATAATAATATCGGTATAAGAAAAATTTCCGTTTCTGCTCATTATTTTTAAACGGTAAAATATTTTTGCATCAGCGGGTGGGTTTACATCTGTAAAAGTATACTGGTTTGTGGCGGATAAATTCAGTGCTCCAATCTCCGTAAAACTTATGCCATCTATACTTCTTTCTATTCCAAAACCCTTAATATTTTGAGTGTTTTCTGCTTTCCAGTTCAATAGCGTTTTGTTGGCAGCATAATTACCCGTGAGCGATGTCAAATTTGTGGCCAATACACAATTCTGAGCTACAGAAGCTGCATCAAAATTACCATAATCGCCGAGGTTTGCCTGGAACCTGTAATTGCCTGCGGGTAAATTTACATTGCCATATAAAAAATACCATGCATCCTGTGCAGGCACCGCCCCATCCGCATTGGTAAACAACCTTGTATTAGAAGAACTTACCACCGTATTGGTACCAAGGTCAATGATATCTATACTTGCTACCCAGTCGGTATAGGCACCCTGCTCTCTGCTGGAAAAATAGCCACTGTAACCTACTGGCTTTGTAATGCCGGTAATCGTAAAATCCTGGTAGATTGTACCACCTGCAGAAGTAATATCTACATACTGATTTCCATTTTGTGCATTATCCGGACCACCGGCATATATAGATCCATCGGTTTGTATTACATTAAAAGGACCTCCCGTCATAGTCCATCCATTAAATGTAAATGATCCTGTAAGATTATTGCCAATTTGTGTCTGCACAGGAGAATCAAATCCCGGGTTGGTAAGCAAATTTACATTGCATTGCGCATGCCCTTTTGGTGAGGCGGCGATTAGTATGATCACTATTAACTTAGTAAAAAATTGTTTCATAAAAAATTGATTTTAATGTGATTTAAGCTAGCAAAATTAAGCGTTTATCTTTTACTTATTTAGTAAAAATTTTTATTTTCGAAAGAAAAAGCTTTTATGTCTGCAAAACACTAACGTTGAAGTTAATATTTAATTAATTACATTCTATAAGAATATGAATAAAATTATAATATTTATATAAAATTGAAATTATACCATAAAGTATAAAAATAATAGTATTTTATAAATTATATAAAATTAAATACAATTTTTTTGCAATCTTTTTAGCTTTTTTCATTAATTTCATAAAAAAAATACAAATATTTTTTAATATAATTTGAAATTATGAATAACTTAACTTTTAAGAATTTTGCCCCATTTTTAATTCTTGCATTAGTGGCAATTGCTTGCATTTTTATTCCCTCTCTGCCAAATTTTGATGATGGCAAGTTTAATGCTGCGGATATAGCGTGGATTATAGTAGCTACTGCATTGGTATTTTTAATGACACCCGGCCTTGCCTTTTTTTATGGAGGTATGGTTACCCGTAAAAATGTAATAAGCACTATGATAAAAAGTGTAGTGGCAGCAGGAGTGGTAAGTGTTTTATGGGTTACAGTAGGATATAGTTTATGTTTTGGAGAAACCATAGGCGGTTTTATTGGTAATCCGTTTACACATTTTATGTTTAAAGGTGTAGCTTCCGGTGCTCCGCACTTACAAGGTGGGGCCACATTTACTATTCCGTTATTGTTATTTGCATTATTTCAATTAATGTTTGCCATTATTACTCCGGGCTTGGTGGTAGGAGCTGTAGCAGAGCGTATCAAGTTTACAGCTTACATTTTATTCATAGTGTTATTTAGTTTGCTGGTGTATGCGCCCCTTGCACATTGGACATGGCACCCGCAGGGATTTTTAGCTAAAATAGGCGTGTTGGATTTTGCAGGTGGCACTGTTGTTCACATCTCGGCAGGTTGTGCAGCCCTTGCAGGTGCATTAGTTTTAAAAAGAAGACAATCGCATATTGATCATAAAGAAATTCCCCCCGCAAATATTCCTTATGTACTTATAGGTACGGGCTTACTTTGGTTTGGGTGGTTTGGTTTTAACGCAGGTTCTGCTTTGGCAGCTAATACACTGGCTGTATCTGCATTTGCTACTACCAATACTGCGGCGGCGGCGGCAGGTTTAAGCTGGATGTTTTTTGACGTCATAAAAGGTAAAAAACCCTCTGTACTTGGTTTTTGTATAGGGGCTGTAGTGGGTTTGGTAGCCATTACCCCAGGTGCAGGTTATGTGGCCATTCCGCAAAGTATCTTTATTGGTTTTATTGCGGCAATCATCTCCAATGTTGCTGTACATTATAAAGCAAAATCAACACTGGATGATACGCTGGATGTATTTCCCTGCCATGGTATTGGGGGAATAGTAGGCATGATTATGACAGGCATTTTTGCTACCAAATCTGTTAACGCAGCAGGAGCTGATGGATTATTTTACGGAGGCACAGCTTTCTTTTTAACCCAGTTAAAAGGCCTGGCCATTGTTGTTGGGTACAGCTTTACTGTGTCATTCGGCATATTTAAATTCATCAATTTTATTTTGCCCATAAGGGTAAGCCAGGAAGAAGAGTTGCTGGGGCTGGATGTTTCCCAGCATGATGAAAACTATTCTCAGGGTACATTGGTAATACAAAGCTTATTTGAAAACGAACCAAAAGAAATTTTGGCCGAACAATAAACAAAAAGGTACAATCCATATAAAAACTTCTCTCACAAAGTTTTAGGATTGTACCTCTTACTTAATAATAAAAATCTACTACAATGTTAAGAAAATTCTTTTTAGCTGCAGCAACTTCATGGCTGTTTTTTAATGCAAATGCGCAGGATACAACAAAAACGCTGGCATTTTCAGGATCTGTTGATGGATATTACAGATACAATTTTGCAGGTAAAACAAATAATTTTACCAGTTTTACCAATTCTCAAAATTCTTTCGAACTTGGAATGGCTTCTTTACGGGCAGATGCTACAGCAATGAAAGGCAAAGTAGGTGCTACTGTAGACCTTGGTTTCGGGCGCAGAGTAGAGGAATTTTCTTATAACGACGGTTCTTCAGCAGAAGGAAAAAACGGATTTGCTTCACTTACACCGGTAAAACAGGCGTATCTCACTTTTGCGCCATCGGCTACAGTAAAATTTACAATGGGCAAATTTGCTACTCACATAGGATACGAATTACTGGATGCTCCGCTTAACAGAAACTATAGTATGAGTTATACGTTTACTAACGGACCTTTTTTTCATACTGGTGTAAAAGCAGATTTCACAACCAGCGTCATATCATTTATGGTGGGTATTACCAATTATACTGATCAAAGTACGGCCACTACAAGCACAAAAAATCTTATTGCGCAGGTAAGCGGAGGAACTAAAAATGGTAAGCTCAAAATCTACCTTAATTACTCGGGTTTTGGTAGGTCTGATAGTGGTGCAAATCCCAGTGGTTTAAAATCTTTAAACCAGGTAGATCTTGTTGTTAATGGAATTATTAGTTCCAAATTTAATGTAGGGTATAATGGTACCATCCAATCCCGAAAGCAAATAAAAAGCAGTGCAGGTGTTGATGGAAGTTGGGTTGGCAACGCATTATATTTAAATTTTGATCCTGTAGAAAATATTGGACTTACCCTTAGAAGCGAATACATTAGCGATAACAAAACTGTTTATTTCAATACTAAAAATATTTTCGCTAATACCCTATCTCTCAATTATAAAGTGGGACCGCTAACCATTATACCAGAGCTGCGGTTTGAAACTGCACAGGCAGATATATTCCTAAAAAATGACGGTGCTGTCACCAAATCTACCACTAGTGCATTACTGGCCGCAGTATATAAATTTTAATGACTTACGCTCATCTTTTTTAAAACTTAAAATACTAGAAAATGTAGCCCATACTATGTGCGTGAACTTTTTAATTTATGCTATTGGTATGATTATATCCTGTCTGGTTATAGGTAAGCCCTTAAGCATATTTTTTTTAAGTTATTTATTGGTATCATTTAATGTGGCAACATTGCCTATAAATATAAACTGGAAGCAAATATTGGGCATGGGAACCATGGCTGGCATTGGTTTTACAATGTCAATATTTACCACTATGCTTGCTTATAGTAATACAGATGCAAGAGATATAGCAAGAGTGGCTATATTACAAGTGTAAGTATTTCTGCAATAGCAAGCCTGCTATATTTTTTAAATATAAAAATGTTATTTACTAATTTCGGTTGCCTTAAAATATATTTTAAGCAGTAAGCTTTAGCAAAAAAATTAAAACCAGCTTTGTTTAAGCAGGTTTTTTAAAAGGTTTTTAAAATGAGGAGGTTTTTTAAAAAACGGGATACTAAAATTTATCTGAAATAAATTCCACCAATTTTTCATCACTCATTTTATTTGAAGTGGTTTCTTTTGCTATTGTATTTTTAAACTGTGGAGTTTCTGCCAGGTAATGTATAAACTGCTCTTGCGCTGTGCCGGTGCCGGTTACATGTACTTCTTCCGCATTTTGCATGTGGGTAGTTATTTCTTTAAAAAATTTTTGCAATAGCATTTTTTCTGCATTGTTTGCTGTTTTTTCACTAGAGTTACTGCCTGCAGTATCGTTTTTTACATGTTCTAAAATAATAAATTTTTCACCTTCATTATTTTCTTTTCCTACTATTGTTGCATGATGAGAATCCATCCAAACTCCGAATTGTTTTTTGTTTTTTTCTGACATAGCTTAATATTTTGATTATATGTTTCAAAAAGCATACCTAATAAAATGCGGGAAATTTATTCTTCATTTTAAAAATTAATCTTATAAAAAAATCTGCTGTACAACAAAATGAGAGATAGACTAACTTTGATTTTTATGCTCAGTTGAAATTTATATGAACATATCCTTACTACAAAAGTATTTTTTTACCATTGTTGCTGTTTGTTTTTGCAATATTATTTTTGCACAGCACATTAATCAAAAAAATTATCCGCAACAATACTTTCAGTGGCCGGTTGGGGCCAAAAAAGGTCTTGCTGCAAATTTTGGAGAGCTGCGGCCAAATCATTATCACATGGGGCTGGATTGTCGCACAGACCAAAAAGAAAATATACCGGTATATGCTGCGGCAGATGGGTATATTGCCAAAGTAAAAATAGAATCTTTTGGTTTTGGAAGGTGCATTTACATAAACCATCCCAATGGTCTTACCACGTTGTATGCTCACCTCAATACTTTTGAGCCCGCATTGGAAAACTATGTAACCATACAACAGTATCTTTTAAAGCACTGGAGCGTTTATCTGGATATACCCGCCAGCCTTTTCCCCATAAAAAAGGGAGATCGTATTGCTGCCAGCGGCAATACCGGCGGCTCTCAGGGGCCACATACCCATTTTGAAATAAGGAATACTAAATCTGATAAAAATTTAAACCCTTTACTTTTTAATTTTGATATTGAAGATAATATTCCGCCAGAAATAATAAGGCTGGCAGTATATGACAGAGAGATTAGCACCTATGATCAGTCGCCCCGATTTTATCCGCTTAAAAAAATAAATGGAGTTTATATTCCTGTAACAGGAAGCATAATTGCACCTTCTAATAAAATAAGTTTTGCTATTACAGCTTACGATCGCTATACCGGCTCTACCAACCAAAATGGTATTTATGGAGCAGCCATTTTTTGCGACGATAAAAGAGTAAGCGGCTTTGAAATGGACAGTATCAGTTATGATGAAACAAGGTATTTAAATGCACACATAGATTATAAACTACACAGCAATGGCGGGCCTTATGTACAATATTTGTCTCCATTACCCGGGTATAAGAACGGTATTTATACAACAGATAAAAATGCAGGAATAATTTTAATGAATGATACGAGTCATCAGATAAAAATAACCGTTGCAGATGCGAATGGAAATATTTCAACCCTAAAGTTTTTACTGCAAGCCAATAAAAATATGCGCAGCCAACACGTTGATGATTCAACCCAAAAATTGATACCCAATTATATAAATATTTTTGAGCGAAGCACTATAAAATTTTATTTACCGGAAAATGCATTGTACGATACTATTAATTTTATTTACAAAGAAATACCCTCTGCCACAGGAAAATTAATTTACCAGCTAAACAATGCGACTATTCCTGTACACACCAATTTTACTATAAATATTAAAGAAAACTTTGAAGCTGCAGATACCGGAAAGATAGTAATGAAACGCTTTTACGGCAGCAAACAGGATTATAAAAAGGCAAAATATAACAATGGATTTTATAGTGCTTCCTTCCGGGAGTTTGGCTATTTTCAGTTACTGGCAGATGATGAAGCACCGGTGGTTACTCCCATAGGTTTTAGCAATGGAATGAATGTGGCAAAACTTAACCGAATAGTATTTTCTGTAAAAGATAATTGTGAAGACCTTGAGGATTTTACTGCATTATTAGATGGAAACTGGCTTCGCTTTACCAACGATAAAGGAAAAAACTTTATTTATATATTTGATGAACATTGCCCAGCGGGCACACACGAATTAAAGATTACCGCAACCGATCTTGCCGGTAATAAAACCGAAAAATTATATCATTTCAGCAGATAAAAAATTTATGACCACTTTAAAAATAAATAGCAAAGCCCCTGCTTTTAAAGGTACCGATCAAAACGGCAGCAGTATTTCTTTAAAAGATTTTTCCGGAAAAAAACTTATACTTTATTTTTATCCCAAAGATGATACGCCCGGCTGCACTGCACAGGCATGTAACCTGCGGGATAATTATACCCAACTGCTGCACAAAGGTTACGAAATTATAGGCGTGAGCCCCGACGCAGTAAAAAAGCATAAAAAATTTGAAGAAAAATACGAACTCCCTTTTGCCCTTATTGCAGATGAAGACCACAGCATTGCAGAGAAATATGGGGTGTGGGGAGAAAAGAAATTTATGGGCAAAACCTATGATGGCATACACCGCACTACTTTTTTAATAGATGAAAATGGAAAGATAAAAAATATCATTCTCAAGCCAGATACAAAGAACCATACAGCCGAAATATTAGTAGCATGGCATGGATAAACCGATTTATCATATAAAAGAAAATTCCTTGCTCGCCGCTATTGCCGCAAAAAAATTAAAAGCAGGCTCCGTAGCAATGGTGCTCGGTAAAACAATTCATTTATATGGTACAACCAAAACAAATTTTTTAAATGATACCCGTTGGTTAAAGCATGAGCTTTGCCATATAAAACAGTTTAAAGAAAATGGCTTTGGTATTTTTATAGCAAAGTATTTGTGGGAAAGTATGCGCAAAGGCTATTACAATAATAAGTATGAAATAGAGGCAAGAGCTGCTGAAGAAATTTAATTTTTTATTTGTTCTTTAGATACACGAATGAAAATAATAATACATTCATTTTTACAAAATAATTTCGTTTTTAAAAATGAGCTTTAAACACAAATGCTATTTCCCCCACATCAAAAACCCTTTCTATAACATCTTCTGTAAGTAATTGCCCATATTCATTTACAGCTTTTATTTTGGTTTCAAAAATAGCACTGGCTTTTTTAACCGTAATAATTTCTCCTTTTTTGTACAAGTTATCGTTTAATGCTGTTAGAGTTGCCAGTGCATCCGCTTCACTAAAATTGTTTAAAGCGGCTACAATCATTTCATGCAATTGTTTTGCAAGTAAAATTACATCGTAGCTTTTGCCAGTTATAAGTTTTAAAGAAATACCATTTTTAATGTGCTCGTTAAATTTTGTTTCATTAATATTTATTCCTATACCAGCTATGGCCCAAAGCCAGTCATTTCCTTTGTAAATGTTTTCAATTAAAATGCCCCCTGCCTTTCCGTCATGCCAATAAATATCATTTGGCCATTTTATTTTTATTTGATCAGCGGTAAACATCATCAAAAAATTGCGACAAACATTTGCAATTAGGGCACTTAAAATAAATGGTTTGGCTTTAAATAGATGGTTTGGGCATATAGCTATACTTAAAATTATATTTTGACCAGGGGTACTTTTCCAGCTTTTACCCCGTTGTCCCTTGCCTGCATACTGCTCTTTGGCAAACCAGGATTGTCCGGGTGTAGCCATTCCTGCATGTGCTTGTGCGGTGGCATAGTTGTTGGTACTTTCCACGCTATCTAAAATACTAAAAAGTGCGTTTTGTTCCATATTACAATCTGCGTATAAAAAAGAAATTGTATTTTTGAAGTCTAAATGTACACTACATTTTTAAGCACTTCATCATCTTGCAAAACAGGATGTTCATTAATAAAAAAAGCAGAAATTTGAATAACAACCTAAGCGTATTGGAAACACGAAAAAAGAGTACTATTACCAGGCTCACAAAGAACAGTAAAATTATAAAAACAATTATTGAAGCCATTAATGAAAAAAAGGGTGAAAATATTGTGAGTTTAGATCTCAGAAAAATACCCGAAGCTGTGGCAGATTTTTTTATTATCTGCGAAGCAAATAATCCAACACTTTTAAAAGCAGTAGCTGATGAAATAGAATTTCTCGTGAAGGATAAGTGTGGAGAAGCTGCATACAAACACGAAGGCAGGCAGGCTCAGCAATGGATTTTGATAGATTATGTAAACGTGGTAGTACATGTAATGCTTCCGGAAACAAGAAAATTTTATCAGTTAGAGGAAATGTGGAGCGATGCAGTATCCGCAGAACATACCAATTAATATCTAAAAAGAAAAGTGTTTTAATACAAATAAATGGCACAACCAAATAAGAATCAGCAGGAGCAAAAAAACAAACTTTCTCCCAATAATATTCCGCCAATAGGCGAAGATCCCAATAAAAAGAAAACCAAATTCAATATCTATTGGATATATGGAATTCTTTTTTTAGCATTGATTTTATATAACGTTTTTAGAACGGTAAGCACTGTAGGTATAGAAATAAACCAGGGAAGTCTTATCAATATTTTAAAAGCCGGAGATATTTTAGAAGACAATGCCACTAACAAAGAGAAGAAGGGATTGATAGTTGTAAGAAACAGGGATTTTGTACGCATTTATTTAAACGCAGACAGTGTAAAAAATAAAACTGCATTTTATAAAACCATTGTAAACGATCAGGAATATGAGGCACTTAAAAAAACAATTACCCCGCAGGTTTATTTTAATATAGCCAATGCAGAAACTTTTACAAAGCAATTGGATGATATTTATAAAGATCATCCGGAATTTAAAAGAATATCGCCAAATTTTGTAGAAGAAGGAGAGATTATGAGCGATCTTTTAAAAACACTATTGCCCATTTTGCTCATAGGATTATTATTTGTAATGATGATGCGCAAAGTAGGTGCAGGCGGTCCGGGCGGTGGCGGACCAGGAGGAATTTTTAGTATAGGAAAATCCAAGGCTACATTGTTTGATAAAGGCACCAGGGTAAATATAAATTTTGGCGATGTAGCCGGGCTTGATGAAGCAAAAGTGGAAGTAATGGAAATTGTAGACTTTTTAAAAAATCCAAAAAAATATACAGCTCTTGGGGGCAAAATACCAAAAGGTGCATTGCTTGTAGGCCCTCCGGGCACCGGTAAAACTTTGCTGGCAAAAGCAGTAGCAGGCGAGGCTCAGGTACCCTTCTTTAGCCTTAGCGGAAGCGATTTTGTAGAGATGTTTGTAGGTGTTGGCGCAAGTAGGGTAAGGGATTTATTTAAGCAGGCAAGGGAAAAAGCACCCTGTATTATTTTTATAGATGAAATAGATGCTATAGGAAGAGCCAGAGGCAAAAATGTAATGATGAGCAATGACGAAAGAGAAAATACGTTGAACCAACTGCTCGTAGAAATGGATGGTTTTGGTACTGATCTTGGTATTATAATTCTTGCCGCTACTAACAGACCTGATGTATTAGATACTGCACTTTTGCGCCCAGGTAGGTTTGACAGACAAATAACTATTGACAGACCCGACCTTGTGGGAAGGGAGGCTATTTTTAAAGTGCATTTAATGCCTATAAAAATTTCTCAAAAACTGGATATACACAAACTGGCTGAGCAAACACCAGGTTTTGCAGGAGCAGATATTGCCAATGTGTGCAACGAGGCCGCTTTAATAGCCGCACGTAAAAATAAAGAAGCAGTAGACATGAGCGATTTTCAGGATGCTATTGATAGGGTAATTGGCGGATTGGAAAAAAGAAACAAAATTATTTCCCCCGAGGAAAAAGAAATTATTGCATACCACGAAGCTGGTCATGCCATCTGCGGCTGGTATCTGGAACATGCTTACCCATTATTAAAAGTAACTGTTGTGCCAAGAGGCAGTGCAGCATTAGGTTACGCTCAATATACGCCTAAGGAGCAATACCTTTATAATACTGATCAGCTGATGGATCAAATTTGTATGACGCTGGGCGGACGTGCGAGTGAAGATATTTTCTTTGGTAAAATAAGTACCGGCGCAAGTAACGATCTGCAGCAAATAACAAAGATTGCTTACAGTATGATAACTGTTTATGGTATGAATGATAAAGTAGGGAACGTAAGTTTTTATGATCCTAATCAGGATAACACTTTCACAAAACCATATAGTGAAGAAACAGGTAAAATTATAGATGAAGAGGTAAGAAAATTAATAGATGCTGCATACATTAAAACAAAAGAGTTGCTTACACAAAAAAAAGGCGATGTGGAATTACTTGCAAAAGAGCTGTTGAAAAAGGAAGTATTGTTTAAGAGTGATGTAGAAGCTTTAATTGGGAAAAGACCTTTTGAAGAAAAGAAATTATTGGGTATAGAGCCGGAAGATGTAGTAACAGAAGAACCAAAAAATGAATTGCCGGAAGAGTTAATTAATCCTCCTGCTATTTAAAAAATATTATGGCAACAACACCTGCAAAAGAAAAAATATTAAAAAGAATAAGGGAGGCACTGACTAATGCAGTGCCTCTGCCTTTTCCTGAAAGCGAAGGATCAGGAAACATTTATATTACCAATAATGAAGATCCGATAATTGTTTTTGCAGAAGAATTTACAAAGCTTCAGGGCAAATTTGCTTTTTGTACAAGTGAGGAAGATCTTAAAATTCAATTATCATCATTGATTGCAGAACGCCAATGGAGCAAATTGTATTGCAGGGAAAATCAAATTGTAAATTTATTCAATCATATTTCTGTACAACCCTATAACGACCTTGCAAGTTGTGATGTATCTATAACAGGTTGTGAATTTTTGGTAGCCCGTACAGGAAGTATTGTACTAAGTGCGGCACAGCAAAGCGGGCGCACAACCAGTGTGTATGCCCCAATACATGTATGTATTGCTTACGCAGATGAAATAGTATACGATATAAAAGATGCAATCCTGGGCCTTAAAGAAAAATATGCTGATAATTTTCCCTCTTTTGTAACATTTGCCAGTGGCCCCAGCCGCACTGCAGATATTGAAAAAACGCTGGTAACTGGTGTACATGGACCAAAAGAGGTATATTGTTTTTTTGTAGAAAAAAATAAACACACTGCAGATAAACATTAATTTATAATATGCTGATTAAATATAGCGTAGTTACTTATAAACGTTTGTTGAAAAAGATTTTTTACAGGTTGCTTCAAAAAGATGAAGTTGCGTGAGAAACGAAAATGATGGAAAATACACTATGAAATTTACACAAAACACATTAGATAAAGTAGAAAAAATAGCTCAGGAAAGCGGATACGTTATCCGCTATGAAAGGGGTAGTTTCCAAAGTGGATACTGCGTTTTGCAGGAACGCAGGGTAGTGGTATTAAATAAATTTTTACAAACAGAAGGCAGAATAAATACTATGATTGATTTGTTGCCACAACTGGATATAAAATTCGATTCGCTTACGCATGAAAGCCAAAAATTATTTACAGAAATAATGCAGATGCAGGAACCTGTTTTGAAATAAACTCAATGCCTCTTTAAAAATTACAAATAAAATCTGCAAATATGTGGCAGAATGTATTAAAAAATGACTGCCCCCTCACTTAAAATAACTTTTCTTGGTACAGGCACAAGCAGTGGTGTGCCAATGATAGCCTGCACATGCGAAGTATGCACATCAACCAATAAAAAAGATACAAGGCTGCGTAGCAGTATTCTTGTACAAAGTAAAACAACTACTATTGTTGTAGATTCTACACCAGATTTTCGATACCAGATGTTAAGAGAAAAAATAAAAAAAATAGATGCTGTTCTTTTTACGCATTCCCACAAAGACCATGTTGCCGGGTTAGATGATATTAAGGCTTTTAATTATTTTCAAAAACAAAGTATTCCTGTTTATGCCAGTGCACTTACCCAAAAAGCGTTAAAGAGTGAATTTTATTATTTTTTTGCAGATAAAAAGTATCCTGGTGTGCCCGATATAACCCTGCATAATATTGAGGACCACACTTTTTTTGTAGGAGATATTCCAGTAACACCTATACAAGTATGGCATTTGAATATGCCTGTACTCGGCTTTAGATTTGGAGATTTTACTTATATAACAGATGCAAACAGGATAGATAAAAAAGAAAAAATAAAAATAAAAGGTACACAACTACTGGTATTAAATGCATTGAGGCATACTGCACACATGTCTCATTTTACATTGCAGGAAGCTATTGATATTGTGCATGATTTAAAAGTGCCAAAAGCATATTTTACACACATAAGCCACCAGCTTGGTTTATATGATTTAATTGATAAAACTTTACCGCAGGGTTGTGCTCTGGCTTATGATGGACTTACCATAAATTTTTGAATAAATTTTACATATATCGTATTTTATTGTAACTTGTAGTGCTAACGTTTATGATTTATGGATACCAAAACTACTAAAGCATTTTTTACTTTTACTAAAAAAGAAAGAAGAGGAATATTTGTAGTACTCGCTTGTGTAGCCGCAATAATAGGCGCACAATATATTTACCCGCTGGTTGTAAATAAAAATAATATTGATGAAGGCGATTTAGTAAAACAAGCAGCCCTGCTTAAAGAAAAAACCAAAGACAGCACTATAAATAATTATAACCGCTATGCAAGTGATGACCAGGGTTATGGCCAATACACAAAAAAAAATTACGATAATACTTTTACTGGCAATATGTTTTATTTTGACCCAAATACGCTGGATGCAGCAGGCTGGAAAAAACTCGGCATAAGAGATAAAACAATTGGTACTATTAAAAACTATTTGTCTAAAGGGGGTAAATTTCGGCAGCCAGATGATCTTAGAAAAGTATGGGGGCTGAGCGATGAAGAAAAAGAGAGGCTTGTGCCTTATGCACGAATAGAAGCAGCGCAAACATCTTCTTATAACAACACAAATAATTATCCGGTTTATGAAAAAAAAGTTTATGAAAAAAAAGCAATATCCTCAGTAGAAATTAATAATGGAGATTCGGTGGCATTTGTTTCATTACCTGGTATTGGCCCGGGCTTTAGCAAGCGCATCATCAATTTTAGAAATAAATTAGGCGGCTTTTATAAAATAGAACAAGTAGCAGAAACATTTGGTTTGCCTGATTCTACTTACCAAAAAATAAAACCTTTTTTAAAAATTAATGCAGATAATATTCATAAAATAAATGTGAATACCGCCAGCAACGATGAATTAAAAGCCCACCCCTACATACGCTGGCAACTGGCTAATGTAATTACTGAATATAAAAAACAACATGGCAACTTTACGCAATTACAAGATCTAAAAAAAATAATGCTGATCAATGAGGAAACCTATAATAAAATAAGTCCTTACCTGAGTTTATAAAAACTTACACTCATTAGTTTTAGTGCAATAAATCTTCGTAAATTGCGTTTCAAATTATCATTCGTACATGGACTTTCGTAAAAATGAACTCACCCAGCAAGTAGCGCAGTCTGCAAAAGATTTTGCTTTGCAATTTATTAAACCTTATGTAATGGAGTGGGACGAAAGCCAGGAATTTCCACTGCACATATTTCAAGCACTCGGTAAGTTGGGTATGATGGGTGTGCTGGTACCAGAGCAATATGGTGGTACAGGTTTAGGATATTTTGAGTACAGTGAAATAATACAGGAAATAGCAAAAGTGTGTGGTTCTATAGGCCTATCGCTTGCGGCTCATAATTCTTTATGCACCGGGCATATTTTAACCTTTGGCAACGAAGAACAAAAGCAAAAATATCTTCCACAACTAGCTACTGCAGTACATATTGGTGCATGGGGCCTCACAGAACCCAATACCGGTAGCGATGCTGGCAACATGAAAACCACGGCTGTAAAAAACGGTAATAACTGGATTATAAATGGCACTAAAAACTGGATTACACATGGTAAAACCGGCGATGTAGCGGTAGTAATATGCCGCACTGGCGAGCCAAGAGCTAAAGATAATTGTACAGCATTTATTATAGAAAGAGGAACTATAGGTTTTAGTGCAGGTAAAAAAGAAAATAAGCTGGGCATGCGTGCAAGCGAAACTGCCGAAATGATTTTTGATAACTGCATTATTGCTGATGAGCAAAGAATGGGAGAAATTGGAACTGGATTTAAGCAGGCAATGAAAGTATTAGATGGAGGCAGAATATCAATTGCTGCACTAAGCTTAGGTATTGCAAAAGGTGCTTACGAGGCCTCATTGCAATATTCAAAAGACCGCTACCAATTCGATCAGCCTATTTCAAATTTTCAGGCTATATCATTTAAACTGGCAGATATGGCAACAAAAATTGCCTGTGCAGAATTGCTTATAAACCAAGCCTGCGATTTAAAGATGCAGGGAAAACCAATGACCAAAGAAAGTGCGATGGCAAAATACTATGCTAGCGAAATAGCCGTAGAAATAAGTACAGATGCAGTGCAGATATTTGGCGGTTATGGCTATACAAAAGATTTTCCTGTAGAAAAATTTTACAGGGACAGTAAATTATGTACCATTGGTGAGGGTACAAGCGAAATACAAAAACTCGTTATAGGAAGAGAAATTTTAAAATAGTATTTTAAATAAGAAAGAGATGTATGATTTATTCCAAATTATACATCTCTTTTGCAGCTCTAAAAGTATTGCAATGTGCTTCTGTAATAATTTTTACATCTGCGGAATAGCCCCCACCAAGAGATACAGCGCATGGAATGTTTTTTGATTTTAATTTTAAAAATACCATTTCATCTCTTTGTTTACAACCTTGTAAAGTAATATTCAGCTTTCCGAATTTATCTGTTTGCAATATATCTACACCACTTAAATAAAAAGCAAACTCCGGTTGTATTGAAGATATAATTCTATCCAGTGCATCTTCAAGCAACGATAAATAAGTGTTATCATCGGTTCCGTCTTTCAAACCAATATCAAGATCACTTTTCATTTTTCGAAAAGGATAATTGTGTTCACCATGCATGCTAAAAGTAAAAACATTTTTTATACTCTCAAATATTTTTGCAGTTCCGTTTCCCTGGTGCACATCAAGATCTATTATTAATATTTTTTTAAAAATTTGTTGCTGTAATAAAAAATTTGCAGCTACCGCAATGTCGTTTATCATACAAAAACCCTCACCTCTGTCTGCAAATGCATGATGTGTACCACCAGCTACATTTAATGCCACGCCACATTTTAAAGCAGCAAAACAACAATTAATAGTTCCTTGTGTAATAAGAAATTCTCTTAAAGTTAATTGCGGCGATTGCGGAAAACCAATATGTCTTTGTTCTCTTTCGGTGAGATTTTGATTGATAAGTTTATCCAGGTATTCTTTTGTATGAGTAAACAGTATGATATCTTTTGCACAGGGCAAAGGTTCAAAAAGATTTTTTTCTGTTATCGTTCCTTCATACAATAATTGCCCAGGTATCAACTCGTATTTAAGCATAGGAAAACGATGTCCTTCAGGTAATGAATGGGCATAAATAGGATGAAAAGCAATATACAGCGAGTTATAATTCAAGTATAATTAGTATTTTTTTACTTTTTTAAATATTTAAAGAGATCATCAATATTAAATTATTAGGCAAAAACGCATAACAATTATTTTTATGTAGTTGATATTCAGTTGATAATAAAGATATTTTCTTTTATTATTTTTCATAAATATAAAATGTAGTATTTATTCTACAAATAAATCGTAAAATGTTTGGTGTTGAATTTAAGGATTCATATATTTACAACGGTTTTTCATAGGATATTGGATTTTAAAGCGGGACTAGATTTCTATCTGGGTCCCTTTTTTTTGTCCTTTACTTTTTCATTTAACATAAAAAAGTTGTCCTCTGCCATTAAAATTTCTTCAGCCAATAAAAATTGTACTACCAGCCATATTGATCTTTCCCTTACCGGTTTTAAATTTTTAAAAATATCTTTAATGGTTCTTTTTTCCTCTTGCAACAGCAATTTAATTTGTATACACACCCTTTCAAAATCTTTTGAAGGTAAGCTGGCATCTGTATTATTTATACAATTGTCGCAAATGCCACAGTCTGGTACATTATTATCTCCAAAATAAGCCGCAATCATTTTGCTTCTGCATGTTGTTACATTTGTTACAAATGAAGTAATAGCGTTCACCCTTTGTAAAGCACTAGCTTTTCTTGTTGCCAGGTCTTTACTGCTAATATTTATATCATCATTATACATCCTGTTTCTTAATAAAAAAATCTGTGGTTTTTCTGTTGGGGGTTTATAGCTTATGATTTTAAGCGCATCTAATTTTTTAAGGTCTGAGATGATATTATATACGGAGAATTTTAAAAATTTTGCAAGCAGGTTTTCGTATACTGCTACAGGCTGATCAAATATTCCCTCATAAGATCGCAATAAACCTTTTACCAAATAATCCAGTTGAGGATGCTGTTTCTCTAACTCCTGAAGGTCATCTTTTGTTACCGTAAAACCTGCAGTACTTTGTTTAAAAGTAAATTCATTATAGGTGAGTAAATCTTCCTGCGCCAGTGCCTGTATACCATAAGTAGCCTGCAATATATTCCATTTAAAATTTTGTGCAAAGCTGGCTACATCAATATCAAAACTCAATCCCTCACCTGTGCCTGCTGCTACATTTAAGTAATTCATGAGCTGCATATAAATGAGTTTTAGTTTTTGTGGCGAAGGGTAACGTGTATCCAATTTAAAAAGCAGATCGTCTGTTTCTTTTTTGTGCTGCAGCAATACTGCATAAGCTCTTTTGCCATCTCGCCCGGCACGCCCGGCCTCCTGGTAATAATTTTCTATACAATCCGGTATTTCATAATGTACCACCACCTTTACATCTGGCTTATCTATACCCATACCAAATGCATTGGTACACACCATTACCCTCACTGTATTTTTTATCCAGTTATCCTGTTTTGTTGTTCGCCCTGCGGCGGTTAATCCTGCATGATAATAATCTGCGCTTATATTATTGCTGCGCAAAAAATCGGTTACTGCCTGTGTTTGTTTTCTGCTTTTGCAATACACTATAGAAGAGCCGCCAACATTTTTTAATATTTCCAGCAATTTGTTTTCTTTAGAGGGTGGGCTAAATATACTATACGATAAATTTGGCCGTAAAAATGATTGCTGAAAACGGATGCTCTCTTTACCAAATAAAAGATTATTACAAATATCTTTTTGTACAGCGGGCGTTGCAGATGCTGTTAATGCTACAACCGGCACGCCGGGTAACTCCTGGCGCAGGTTTGCAATACGTAAATAAGATGGGCGAAAATCGTACCCCCATTGCGAAATACAATGTGCCTCATCCACGGCTATAAGTGAAGGTTTTATTGCCGGCAAAAATTCCAGAAATAACTTTGTTTCCAGCCGCTCGGGAGAAACGTATAAAAATTTATAATTGCCAAAAGCTGCATTTTGTAAAGTTTGTTTTACTTCTGCAAATGGCATACCTGCATAAATTGCCAGTGCAGTTATACCGTTTCTTTTTAAATTTTCCACTTGGTCTTTTATGAGTGCAATAAGCGGACTTATTACCAGGCAGATGCCATCATTCATTAATGCAGGTATTTGAAAACAGATAGATTTACCACCACCAGTTGGTAATATTGCTAGTGTATCTTTTTTAGCTAATATTGAATTGATTATTTCTTCCTGTAATGGACGGAAAGTATTGTAGCCGTAATATTTTTGCAGGGTTTGTTGTGGAGACATCAAATATTTATTTGAGCTCTAAAAGTTGTAAATCCAATTCCTTAATTTTTTTAAATCCTTTATCGGTGGTTATGAGGGGCAAATTTAAATGAATGGCAGTTGCTGCAATTCTTGCATCAGGTATTTTAATGTTATACTTCTGTTTAAGCTTAATTGTAATTTTTTTAATTCTTTCTGTTAATGTAAAAATTGTGCATGTATTAATCATTTCACTTCTTATAGAATAATCCGCTTGAGTAATACCTCCCTTTCCAAGCAATTCTATTTCTGTTATTTCTGAAATATAGAAATGAATATGTTTGTATTTTGAAATAGCTTCTAATCCATTAATGAAATACATAAAAATATTTTGTATCACCAACGCAGTTTTTACCACTCATTTCTTACTTGTTTTTGATAAACCATTCCATCAATTTCATTAGGATTAACACCGAAAAAACGTGCCAGTGTACCGGGTTTAACAATATCTTCTTTTTTTACCTTTATAATTTTTTCTTTTTTAGGTTTTATCTTTTTTACGTCTTTTACTTCCATTATTTTTATTTCAAATGTACTAAAAATTAATCTACCTTCTTCACAAACAACCTTACAGAATTTACCGCCAGTACAATATCGCTGAAACCCATTGCCAGGGCTGCAAGCGTAGGGGTTAGTAAACCAAAAGCAGCAATAGGCAATGCAACAATATTATAAATAAACGCCCAAAATAAATTTTGCTTTATGGTAATATAAGTATGCTTGCCTAAGCCCAACGCCAGTGGTAAATTTTTAATACCACTATTCATTAAAATAACATCGGAGCTCTGCATGGCAATGTGAGATGCATCGCTTAAAGATATGCCAAGTGTTGCTTTTGCAAGTGCCGGTGCATCGTTAATACCATCGCCTACCATGGCTGTTGGTTTAAGTACACTTAAGGCTGCAATTTTTTCCATTTTTTGTGCAGGAGTTTGCTCAGCAAAAACTTCATCAATTCCCAATTGCTGCGCAATAATATCACACTTGCTTTTTAAATCCCCACTCAGCAAAATTGTTTTTATATTTTTTTGATGAAGTTTGGCAATTACCTCTTTTGCTTCTGCACGTATTTCATCCTGTACATCTATCCAGCCAATTTGTATATTATTTTTTAAGATAAATAAATTATGCGGCTCTTTTATTGCAGTTTCATTTAATAATTTATAAGAACCTGCTTCATATAAATCCCCATCAGCATCGGTTGCTTTTATACCAATACTTTTTATCTCTTCAATATTTTTCCAGTTTATAGTACTGCTCATTTTCCACTCCGCGGCAATGGTTTTTGCAATAGGATGATTGGAAAATTTTTCCAGCGAAAAAACTATTCTTTTAAATTCTGTTTCATTAATAGTAGTACTAAAATTGGTAATAGTAAACTTGCCTGTAGTAAGTGTGCCTGTTTTATCAAACACTATCTGTTGTATTTTTTTAAAAGATTCTAATGCATTGGCATTTTTAAACAATATGCCAAGCTTTGCTGCTCTACCAAGCCCAACAGCAATAGCGGCCGGTGTTGCAAGCCCCATTGCGCATGGGCAAGAAATAACGAGTACTGCAATTGCTCTCATCAATGAATCGCCGCCAGAAATATTAAATGCAAAAAAGTTAAGTAAAAAAGTAAGTAGCGCAAGTGCTAAAACTACTGGTACAAATATGGCGCTTATTTTATCTGCCAGTTTTTGCATGGGCGGTTTTTCTGCCTGAGCATCTTGCACCATTTTTACAATGCCTGAGAGTACTGTATCTTTTCCTGCAGCCGTAACCTGAGCTTTTACCAAGCCATCTTCTACCACACTGCCACCAATTAAAAAATCTTTTTTTGTTTTTGACAACGGTAAACTTTCACCTGTAATAATAGCTTCGTTTACCATACAATCGCCCCACAAAATTTTACAATCTGCCGGTACTTGCTCGCCATTTTTTATTAAAACTAGATCACCATTTTTTAAATAAATATTTTCAATAGGAAAAATTTGCTCTTTGTGTTCATCATCAAAAGCAATCATATTAGCCATTACTTTTTGCGAAGCGGTTAAAGAACGAACTGCTTTTTGCGTAGATTGTATGGAAGCTTCTTCTAAATAATTACCAAAAAATACCAGTGTGATAATGGAAGCAGTCGTTTCAAAAAAAAGGTAATGCTCGCCAAGGTTTAACACTGCACCAACCATACTGTAAACAAAAGATGCCAAAGCTCCAACAGCAATAAGTACATTCATATTTGGTGTACCATGCAATAAACTTTTCACTGCACTTCTTCCAAAAAAATACATACCTGTTATAAAAACGGGAAGGCATAAAGCAAGTTGTATCCATGGGTTCATCAACCAATGCGTATAACTGCTCATGGGCAGCATGTGCAGCATAAGCACCAACGTAAATGGCAGTGTAAATAAAAAGCGTTGTTTATTGTTTGATAGAAATATTGCTTTCTTTTGCTCGCCTAGTTTCGATTCATCCACTACATTATAACCCAGTTTTTTTATACCCGCTCTTAAATTTATTATGCCTGCATCTGCTACTGATGAAAAACTTACCTCGCCGGTTATGGGATTTACTTTTACATCTGTAAGTCCTTCTTTTTTAAGATAATTACTTACACTTAATGCACAGTTGCTACAGGTCATTCCTTCTACTTTCAATTCTGTTGTTTGCATTATGCAAAATTATCTTACCCTTTGGTAAAGCAGTTACTAAATATGAAAATATCTTTGCAAAATGGATATTGTTTTTAAGCTGGATAAAATAGAAGAAGCTGCGCTGCAATTGGTACACATTGCAGGGGCAAAAAAGATTGTTGCAATGCATGGGCAAATGGGCGCAGGCAAAACCACACTCGTGCATGCTGTATGCAATGTGCTTGGTGTAAAAGATATGGTAAGCAGCCCTACTTTTTCTATAATTAATGAATATACTACTGCGGCGGGAGATAGCATTTATCACCTGGATTTATACAGACTTAACGGAGAAAAAGAAGCCCTGGATGCAGGTGTGGAAGAATGTATTTTTTCTAACCAATGGTGTTTTGTAGAATGGCCGGAAAATGCACCTTCTTTGTTTCCTGCTGATGCCATACATTGCTATCTATCTGTAACAGGCGATAATGAGCGGAAATTAATTGTTAGTTGAATAGTGCTTGCTAGACTGAGACTGGTGGATTAGTTGATTTGAAACTTTTGTTTAAATTGTACTCTATTAAAATATGCAACACTAATTTTAAAACATTCTTTAATATTTTATGAGCTAAATCAACCAATCAAATAAATTCTAGAAACGCTGACTCAACCAATAAAATAATCAACTCACCCATGGCTACCACAAAACCTTTTATATCTCCTTCTCTCACTTACGAAACGCTTGAGGAAACACTGGATATAAAACCAAAAAAAGAATCAATGTGTATTGGTATACCCAGGGAAGATTCGTTTAACGAAAACCGTATTGCACTTACACCAGACGCCATAAGTGTAATAGTTGCAAACGGGCACGAAGTAAATGTAGAAACCAATGCAGGCTTAGGGGCTAATTATACTGACAGGGATTATAGCGAAGCTGGAGCAAAAATACTGTATGATAAAAAGGAGGTTTTTGAGTGTGATATACTGGTAAAAAGTGCCCCTGTAAGCGATGCAGATTGCGAACTGCTGCACTTGAACCAGTATATTATTTCTCCCATTCACCTGGCGGTAATGAAGAAGGATATTTTAAAAAAAATGATGCAGAAAAAAATAACTGCATTAAGTTTTGAAAACCTGAAAGATGATAGCGGGCATAACCCTATCGTGAGAAGTATGAGTGAAATTGCAGGCTCTGCGGTAATGCTTATAGCCGGGCAGTATCTTAGTAATGCCAACGAAGGCAAAGGCGTGCTCGTAGGCGGTATAAGCGGTATTCCCCCAACAAAAGTTATTATTATTGGTGCGGGTATTGTGGGAGAATATGCAGCACGTACAGGCCTTGCAATGGGTGCAAGTGTAAAAATTTTTGATAACAGTATTTACAGGTTAAAACGGCTGCAGAATAATATTGGTGGCAGGTTGTGGACATCTGTAATAGAACCAAAAATACTGGCAAAGCAGTTGCGCACCTGCGATGTGGCTGTAGGTGCACTGGGCAATGATGGCGGCAGAACACCGATGGTAGTAAGTGAGAAAATGGTAAGCGATATGCGCCCCGGCAGCGTGATAGTAGATGTGAGTATAGACCATGGCGGTTGTTTTGAAACCAGCGATGTAACCACACATACAAAACCTGTTTTTAGAAAATATGATGTAATACATTACTGTGTACCCAATATACCCAGTGGGTTTGCACGCACAGCATCGCAGGCTATAAGCAACGTACTAATGCCCCTCCTTATGGATACTGCAGATAATGGTGGTATCGAAAATGTAATATGGCATAAAATAAACATCCGCAGCGGTATTTATTTATTTAAAGGTGCCCTCACCAATTTTCATTTAAGCGAAAAATTTGATTTAAAATTTACCGACCTTAATTTGTTAATGGCCGGTAGAAGATAACTCCACTTTATATTTTATAGGAATTCTATTTTAATATTACCCAGCAAAGCTAATTTACGCTTAACGTAATATTTTGAATGTATACTGTTGGAAACATAAAAATGCGAAAAATGAATCGGCAACAAATTAATATATATTTTTTATAAAATGATGAATGTATTTTTGGTAAATAACTGATACATGAAAAAGATACTGAAATTTTTGCTGAAGACGATCATCATTCTATTTGTATTGTTAAATATAGTAGTGATGTTTCACGCCTATAAGTTTACTCATTTTTATGAGCGCAACGAAATTGCGGTAATAAAACAGGAAGATAAAACAGGCTGGGATAAAACCAAAGAAATACTCTTTGGAATAAACTTTGCCAAGCAGCAAAATATAGCACCTGACAGTGCATTTAAAACAATAGCGCTTACAACTACAGATGGTACAAAGCTGGAAGCGTGGATGCTGACAGTGCCCAATGCAAAAGGAACCTTTGCAATGTTTCATGGGCATGGCGGTAAAAAATCAGGCATATTAACGGAAGCCTATTCCTTTCAAAAACTGGGTTATAATACACTGTTGCTAGATTTTCGTGCACATGGTAATAGTGGCGGAAATACCACCACCATTGGTTTTAAAGAAGCAGAAGATGTGAAACTTGCTTACGATTATTTAAAACAAACCGGTGAAAAAAATATTATTCTCTGGGGAATATCTATGGGGGCTGCTACCATTACAAAAGCAATAAACGATTATGCAGCTATGACACCTTCTAAAATAATACTGGAAATGCCTTTTGGTTCTTTGCCTGATGCGGTGGAGGGAAGGGTAAAAATGATGCATTTGCCCGCTGAACCCATTTCTACACTTTTAACTTTTTGGGGTGGCACGGAGCATGGTTTCTGGGCTTTTGGATTTAAACCTTATATGTATGTAAAAAAAATAAGATGCCCGGTACTTTTGCAATGGGGCAAAAACGACCCCCGTGTTACAGAAAAAGAAACCAGCGATATTTTTAAAAACATACCTACAGAAAAAAAACTCGTTATTTATGAAAGCTGTGGCCACGAATCTCTTTGTGCAAAAGAGCATGAAAAATGGGTAATTAATATTTCAGAATTTCTTGCAAAATGAGGCCTGAAAATGTTGCCATAAACGAATTTGATTATGAACTGCCGGACAGCCGGATAGCATTGTACCCGGTTACTCCAAGAGATTCTTCTAAACTGCTTGTGATTAAAAATGGTACAATCGCCCAAAACACTTTTGCCCAAATTGATGCCTATTTGCCGGAAAAAACATTGCTGATTTTTAATAATACCAAAGTTATAAATGCACGCATAATATTTAAAAAAATCTCCGGCGCAGTGGTAGAAATTTTTTGCCTGGAGCCTTTTAATCTGGTAAAAGACTATAGTGCTGTAATGGGTAAAACGAGTGGAGTGCAGTGGAAATGCCTGGTAGGCGGTGCGGCAAAGTGGAAAGAACCATTTTTAGAAAAAGAAATTATCATCAGCGGAGTAAAAGTTATACTTACCGCTGCTATAAAAGAAAAATTAACTGATGCATTTATAATAGATTTTTCATGGCAGCCAGCTTTATTTTCTTTTGCAGAAATAATAGAAGCAGCAGGTGATGTACCACTGCCGCCCTACATAAAGCGAAGCACCAACCGTGATGATAGCAGCCGCTACCAAACCATTTTTGCCACACACAATGGCTCCGTGGCTGCACCTACCGCAGGGCTACATTTTACAGAAAATATTTTTGAAAAACTTGCTGTAAAAAATATTGATACCTGCTTTGTAACGCTGCATGTGGGCGCAGGTACCTTTAAGCCGGTAAAGACAAATACGATGGCAGGCCACGCTATGCATGCAGAATATATTGATGTAAATATTGCAACCATTGCTTTACTCAAAAATAGTTTAGGGCGCATTGCAGCTACCGGTACTACATCGCTGCGCACGTTGGAAAGCCTTTACTGGCTTGGGGTAAAGGTATTTCTTACACCCGCCATAAAAGAACTCAGCCTTAGCCAATGGGAAGTGTACGATGAGCCGCTACAAAGTATCGCTCTTTCTGCTACAGATGCATTGGATGCATTAACAGCCTGGATTATACGTAACAAAATCACCAACATTTTTACCCAAACGCAAATACTTATTGCACCCGGTTATACTTTTAAAATGGTGAATATGCTTATTACTAATTTTCATCAGCCACGCTCTACACTGCTTTTATTGGTGGCTGCTGCCATTGGCAATGACTGGAAAAAAATGTATGCGTATGCAATGGAAAATGATTTTAGATTTTTAAGCTACGGAGATGGGAGTTTAATTTTTATTGAGCAAACGAATATGAGCTAAATGAAAATAATAAAAATGGCTATGATTAACCATTATTATATAAATCTTGTTTATTAAAGTTTAGTTTTAAGCAGCAGATGGGAAAGTTTGCAATGTAACAAAGAGAGGCCGTTGCTTCCCTTTAATTTCTTACTTTTGTCCGTTTAAAACAATACAACAGTGGTACATAATTTTAATGCCGGCCCCTCTATTTTACCTAAAGAAGTTTTTGAAGAGGCTGCTGCTTCCGTTTTAAGTTTTAATGATACCGGGCTTTCTATTTTAGAGTTTGGGCACCGTACAGCAGCATTTGAAGCAGTGATGCAGGAAGCACGGGCGCTACTCAAAGAACTGATGAGCCTGGATGCCCACCATGAAGTGCTTTTTTTACATGGCGGTGCATCTACCCAGTTTATGCAGGTACCCATGAACCTGCTAGATGTAAAGGAAACAGCCGCATTTACAGACACAGGCGTGTGGGCATACAAAGCTATAAAAGAAGCAAAAATATTTGGAAAGGTAGAAGTAGTGTGCAGCAGTAGAGATAAAAATTACAGTTATCTGCCTGCAGATTTTGCTGTGCCTAATGATGCCAAATACCTGCACATTACAACTAACAATACCATTTACGGTACACAATGGCAAACCATACCCGTAACATCTAACCCGCTTGTGGCTGATATGAGCAGCGATATACTTAGCCGCACTATTGATTTTAATGCCTTTGATCTGATCTACGCAGGAGCCCAAAAAAATATTGGCGCAGCGGGAGTTTCTATAGTAGTGGTAAGTAAAAATATATTGGGCAAAACAAAGCGTATTATCCCTGCTATGATGGATTACCGTAACCATATAAAAGAAGGAAGTATGCTGAACACCCCACCAGTATTTGCCGTATATGTATGCATGCTTACCTTGCGATGGCTAAAAAAACAAGGAGGTGTACAGGCAATAGAAAAATTAAATAACGAAAAGGCTGCTATGCTTTATGCAGAAATAGACCGTAATCATTTATTTAAAGGAACAGTAGCAACAAAAGACCGCAGCAAAATGAATGTATGTTTTGTAATGAACGACCCTGCACTGGAACCCGCCTTTTTAAAATATGTGAGCGATGCTAATATTGTGGGCATAAAAGGCCATAGAAGCGTAGGCGGTTTTAGAGCATCTTTATACAACGCACTACCCATAAGCAGTGTAGAAGTATTGACAGCACTGATGAAAAACTTTGAAAAGACAGCAGATTAATATTTGAACAGATAACCGGATAAGATGTATGATTACAATTAAACCATTTGCAGCATTACGACCAGAGCCCCAGCATGCAAAAGCAGTAGCTTCTCCACCTTACGATGTGCTAAGCAGTAAGGAAGCAAAAGCAGCAGCACAAGGCAACCCACATTCCTTTTTACATATTACCAAAAGCGAAATAGACCTGCCGGACAAAACAGATGTACACTCGCAGGAAGTGTATGATAGTGCAAAAGAAAACCTTACTGCTTTTATAAACCGCAGTATTTTATTTAAAGAAAATAAGCCCTGCTATTATATTTATAAACTGGTAATGAATGGCCAAAGCCAAACAGGGCTGGTATGTGGCAGTAGTGTAGCAGACTACGAAAACGGGCTTATTAAAAAGCACGAATTTACTCGGCCAGAAAAAGAACTTGATCGTATAAACCATATAAAAACTACCGGCGCACAAACAGGTAATGTGTTTTTGGCATATAAAAATGTAACAGCAATAGATGAGTGCATTGCACAGCTTATGAGCGATAAAGACCCGCAGTATGATTTTGTGGCAGATGATGGAATACAACACAGCATTTGGGTGGTAAATGATGATAATGCTGTAGAAAAAATAACTTCGCTTTTTAAAGATTTTGTACCTGCAAGTTATATTGCAGACGGGCATCACCGGGCAGCATCTGCAGCAAAAGTAAAGGCAGTATTAGGCCATGCAGCTACAGAAGATGCCGCATTTTTTCTTACCACTTTATTTCCATCTAACCAGTTGCATATAATGGATTATAACCGGGTGGTAAAAGATATGAATGGCCTAAGTGAAAAAGAATTTCTCAAAAAAATAGAAACCAACTTTAGCTTAG
>JANXXM010000058.1 GCA_025350645.1 Ferruginibacter sp. | reverse complement strand
CCCAGCATGATTTTTTTTATCATAATAATAAAATTGAAAAGGGTTTCAATTTAGTCAATTGAAACCCTTTTCCAATATGCTTTTTAAAAGTTTTTACCAACCATTTTTGACTACATTGTCTATTTTTTACAAATTTACTTGCTGAAACATTGCGAAACATTAACGACAATTATCTTCTGCGGTTTTGAGAAAGGTCCTATTTACTAAAAACACCTAAAGAAAACGATGAGATTTTACTTCATCGTTTTGTACATTAATTTTTATCTCTTTCTGCTCCGGGTTCTTCTTTTCGTGGGCCACGGTTTGCTGGTGGGCGGTTGCCTTGTGATGGCCGCCCTTGCGGGTTATTGGGGTTGCGGTTTTGGGGCTGTCTTGCGCCTTGCTGTTGCGGCCCCCGTTGGTTCGGGTTTTGTGATCTTTGTTGTTGGTCTCTTTGCTGCTGCTCGCCGGGTTGGGCATTCTGGCTGTTACGCCCTTGTGCCTGTTGCCTTTGCTGCGGCTGGTTTTGAGTGCTACGCTGGCTGGGGTTTTGCTGAGTACCACGCTGCTGGTTTTGCTGCTGGCTGCGTTCCCTGTCCCGGCGCTTGCGGGTAGTCTTTTCTAAACTGTTAAGGCTTATCTGTCCTACAATATCTGCATATTCCGGTTCTATTTCTTTTGGCTTGCTGGTTACAATTTCTGCTGCTTCCAATTCATCTGGCTTTATGCCATCTTTATTTTGTGCCTTTATTTTTTTTACTGTGTCCAGTGCAAGTGGTACATGAGCAGCGCTTCCGGGCATGCTATACCACATCAGGTTTTTAAAAATATCTTTCTTTACTAAAAACGCTCTTCCTTTTACTGTTTCTAAAACATCTGCATCTAAAGGGAAAAACTGGAGTGCATCCATATAGGTATCCAGCTCATAATTAAGACAGCATTTTAACCTGCCGCACTGACCGCTTAATTTTGTTTGGTTTATACTTAGATTTTGGTAACGGGCTGCATTTGTATTAACGCTCTTAAAATCTGTGAGCCATGTGGCGCAACACAGTTCCCGCCCACAACTCCCTATGCCGCCTACTTTTCCTGCTTCCTGGCGTGCACCTATCTGGCGCATTTCTACTTTTACTTTAAACTCTGTAGCATATTGTTTTATTAATTCTCTAAAATCTACCCTGTCATCTGCTATGTAAAAAAAAGTAGCTTTTCTGCCATCGGCCTGCAGTTCTACCTCGGCCATTTTTAATTCTAAATTTAATACTCTTGCCATTGCCCTGCTGCGAATAAGCATGCCCGCTTCTTTCGGCTTGTTCTCTGCCATTTTTGCCAAATCGGTTTCCGTGGCACGGCGAAGAATCTTTTTTATATCAGCACTTTTTTCGTCTATATTATTTTTCTTTAGTTGGAGGCGTACCAGTTCGCCGGTAAGGTTTACCATACCTACATCAAAACCATTTACCCCCTCAAGGGCAATCATTTCGCCTTTTTCATAATAATGAAGGGTGGTATTTTTAAAATAATCTTTACGGCTGCCATTATTGAAACTTACTTCTACAATTCTGCAACTGCTCTCTGGGTCTGCAAAAGGTAAATTTGCAAGCCAATCATGCACATTCATTCGGTTACATGCACCCGTACTGCAACTGCCTTTACTCTGGCAACCACCGGGTGTACCTGTACCGCAACTTCCACAAGCCATTTTATAAGTTTTTGAAATCGTTAATAATGATTTTTTTTACTGATTTTTCTTTGTAAACGTTTTGTTGTTTTATTCTAATATATATGCTCACAGATTTTCTCAAGATCTAATTTCTTTGTAAACGTTATTATTATTATTTTACTTTAAAAAAATATTCACAGATTTTACGGATTTACGCAGACTTTTTTAAAATCAATTTCTTTATGTACCTTTTTTCTTTTAGCCTTTCTAATTCAAATAAAACCTATAGTATCAAAATTACTGATTTGTTACTAATAATATGATACAACTTAATAGTGAGAGCGTGAAAAAGCATTTTAGCATTTGCATTGCGTTCAATATAATATGCCGCACTATCCAACTCATTTACAATGGCCTGCTGCTGCTCCATGCTGCAAAGTTTGTTAATACGTAGCGCAAAGTCTGCAAGAGAAGAAGTTTCTATTCGTTGGGAAAGCTGTGGCGAAATCCTTACCCGTATTGCCTGTTGGAGCAAATGGGTAAAATAACGAAGAAACTGTTTCTGTTTTTCACGTCCTATTTTTGTTATATCTTCTATCCATTTTACCTGTGCTACGGGGCCTGTTTTTACGATGCTGTTCAGCCAGTCCCGCAGTAAAACTTCCCAGTCATCATCAGTATGTTGTATTTGCTGCAGGGCTTCATGGTAATTACCTTCGCATATTGCGGCAATTTGCACTGCTTTAGCGGGCTGCATACCTTCACTTTGCTCCAATGCAGTTTCAATATCTTTTGATGAAAGCAGTGGAACTTTTATGAGTTGTGTGCGGCTGATGATGGTAGGTAAAATGAGCGATTCATTTTCTGCTACCAGCAAAAAAAGCGTATCCGGTGGTGGTTCTTCTATTAATTTTAATAATTTATTTCCTTCCTTGCCCAATAATTCCGGCATCCACATAATGAGAATTTTGTACCCGCTTTCAAAACTTTTAAGACTTATTTTGCGAATAATATCATTACACTCGTGCGCCGTAATATTGCCCTGTTTATTTTCTGCGCCAATAAACTGCAGCCAATCGTAAGAATTGCCGTAAGGGTTTTTGCTGATAAACTCCCGCCACTGTACTATAAAATCGTTACTTACCGGTTTGTCACCGCTTTTTACAGCAATAACAGGAAAGGAAAAATGTATATCCGGATGAATTAATTTTTGTGCTTTTATACAAGCAGCGCAAATGCCACAGGAGTCTGTTGGTGAATGTTGTGCTGCTGCATCTTTTAATTTATTTTCTTCGCCAAATAAAGAAACTGCCTCAGGTAATGCTATGGATGCTTTTTTATTAATGCCATTATTTTCGCAGGTAATAAATTGTGCAAATGCCATTGCCATACTTAGTGCTCCACTGCCTTCTTTACCCAAAAACAACAGTGCATGGCTAAGCCTGTTATGCTGCAGCAGGTGTGTGAGCTGGGTTTTAAGATCTTGCTGGCCTATAACTTCTTTAAATTGCATATAGCGTTTTGAATGCCCGGTATTTAATAAACCGTATTACGATAAATGTACAGTAGTTTTAAATAAAAAGACACAAAACAAAAACCATATTATTCTTGTTATGTGTCTTATATATTATATTGAAGAAGTATGCTATAGTTTCCCTGTAATCTCCTCACTCATTGGCGTAACGCCGCTATCAAATTTCGCAATCATCTTTCCTTGTTCATCCAATAAAAATTTATTGAAATTCCATTTTATAGTTGCATCCAGCACACCGTTTTGCGATTTTTGTGTAAGCCACAAATAAATGGGTGCAATATCATCTCCTTTTACAGAAATTTTTTCTGCCATAGGAAAAGTAACCCCATAATTTTTTTTGCAAAAGGATTTTATTTCTGTATTGCTACCAGGCTCTTGGCCGCCAAAATTATTTGCAGGAAAACCAACAATTACCAGCTTGCCTTTGTACTTTTCATACAAAGCTTCCAGGTCTTTATACTGCGGGGTATAACCGCACTCAGATGCAGTGTTTACAACCAATATCTTTTTACCTTTAAAATCTGCAAAGTTAATAGTGGTGCCGTCTAATGCTTTTACAGAAAATTTATGGATGGAAGCTGTTGTTTCTGTAGGGGCTGTAGTTGTTGTGTTTTCCATAATAGTGTTGTTGTTTGATTTTGCAGAGCAACTTAAAAGTATACCCGCAATTGCGATTAGTTTTATCATTTTTATTTATTTTTCTGGTTTAAAATTTTATTGTTTTTCATAGGCTCCTATATCCGGCAAACCCACATTTCTATTTTTATCTTCTAAATCTTTAAGCAAAGTTGTTGCCACAGCTTTGTTTATACCTGGTGCTGCTGCATTATTTGTAATGCGAAAATCATAATATTTTTTAGAAACATCTATACTATCAAAAGCGGGATCAATATTTTTTATGCAAACGTTAAAAGCTATGTTTGAGGGATCAACATTAGCCCGGTACAAACAATGATCCATCGTTACATTAAAAGTATTATTTCCTTGCTTATTAACCTCAATTTCTTTTTCTACAAAACCTGCATCGCCGTAAATAATACAATTACGAAATAATGCGTTTAGCGGGTTAGTAGCATTTGCATCGTTTATATTATTTATAGATACAGCAGGTTTTTTATGTAATACAAAAGAACTGGAATATGCTGCAACTGTACAGTGTGTAAAGGAATAGTTACCGCCATAATCTATACTTATATTTCTGCCGCAATTGCTAATGAGACTGTTTTCAGCCAGTACATTTGTATTATTGCAAAGCAAGCCTGCATCAAAAGCATTGTCAATAATGCATTGCTGCAATATTAATTTTGGGTTCGTATTTAAAGAAGGTTGCAATACTACCACAGCTTGATAGGCATTTTTTATTTGTGTAAATTTTAATTGATTATTCTTACTTGCGGCTCTAAAATAAATACCGGGCCATGATGCCGGAAAATTATTGTAAGGATCATCTGTTCTGTCGCCAGAGAAAATGATGGGTGATGTTTTTGTTCCATTGCCTGTTATTGTGCCATCAACAATAATAGGAGCATCTGCATGGCAATAAATTTTTGCGCCTGCGGTTATGGTGAGCGAACCTGTGTTGGTTATTTGCAAACCGCCGAGTATTACATAGGGCAATATATTTGTAAAAGTGGTATTACCCATAATACTGCCATTGCGTATAAATACTGCGTTTTGGCCAAATGCCTCCAATTGAACAAAACGATTAACGCCGTTATATTGGATCGCAATGCTGTCTTTTATAATAAACGGAAGATTTGCCGATGTTGGGTTTATGGTAACGGTTACAAAAATATATATGCTGTCGTTACGGGCAATTTCTACATCGTTTATTACTGTAGTTGGTATACCATTTACATTCATTTTATAGGCTGATGAAGCACCACCCATTAGTTTTATTTGCGTAAGCAGCAGTTTTTGATCGTTGTTATTAAAAATTTTAAATGATTTTGTAATGGAACCTGTTGTAGTAAAAACAGTATCGTATTTTAAACTATCTGCCGAAATATTTACCCGTGCATCTGCACTGGTAATAAAATTTTCTTTATTGCAGGAAACAAAAAAAACGAGGCTGAAGAATATGGCCGCAGCAAATGATAATGATCTATTCATTAATACAAATTTACTGCAGGCAAATGTTATAAATTAATATTTTTTTGTTTGCAGAAGTGCAAACGCAAGTTAACTGCCTTTCGGCGAAAAATTAAACTCATTCAACGAAAGAAATAGTGGGAGAAGCTGCTGTGTGGTATTTTTGACTTGTCAATACGAAATAAAGATTTTCGCAGACATCCAGTCCAAATATCAATGAAAAAATTCGTCAGGTTCTTTGAAATATTTCGCTTTTGTTTTTTACATGCCCCGTTTTAAAAATCCAGATCCCTGTAAAAAAAACTATGAATAACTTACCTTATTCTGTAAATGCAAAAGAGAAAAAGCTTGTAATATTAACGGCCTTGTTTACCAAAATCAATTGCTGCCACTAAAACCACAATCGTTTAATGCCCCGCCAATCCAATATCCTAAAGTATATCAACCAAAACATTTTACTTTACAACTATGAAAAATAACCACAAAAAAAATAATATTATAAGCTAAAAAACCTGATAACTGAAAGCCGCCTCTGCAAAGAGGCGGCTTTTTTATTTTTATTTTCCTAATAAGTTTATTTACCCGCTGTAGTTAATGTGGCAATACTTATTTTAATGCCGGGTATGTTTTGCATAACCTGCGCACAGGCTTCTAAAGTAGCACCAGTAGTTATTACATCATCTACCAGTAAAACATGTTTGTTGTGCAGCACTTCAGGGTCATTTATTTTAAAACTTTCGGCTACGTTTTCCCATCTTTCTGTGCGGTGCTTTTTAGTTTGTGTTTCTGTGTATTGTTTTCGTATTACATTTTTGGTGAGTACAGGTATATTCATTATTTCACTCATACCGTCACAAATAATTTCGGCCTGGTTAAAGCCACGCATAAATTCTTTTTTTGCAAATAATGGCAGAGGTATCAAATAATCTATGTTGGAAAACCTGCTACTGTTTATCATATTATTTGCCATTATTCTGCTTAAATATAAACCAATTTCTTTATTGCCTTTATATTTAAATTCATGAATAAGCTGTTGCACTAATTCTCCTTTTGCAAAGTAAAGTTCACTGTGAGCGGCAGTTATGAGTACCCTGCCATAAAATATTCTTTCTATCTTATTGTGTGCATATTTGTCAAAACCGGTATGCGGTAAATCATTTGTACATTTTATGCAGAGCAATGCATCCTGCGCCAGCAAATCGCTGCCACAACCTGTACATATATGCGGGTAAAAAAGATGAATAGCAGAAGAGAAAAGGCTTTTGAGAGAAGGTATTTGCATTAAGTAAATATAATCTTTACCCATTTTAAAAGTGCTTGTTTTATAAGAGAAGTTTTTTATTTACTTTTTTTAATGAGTTAATTTATTTCATATTAATATAAAAATACTAAAACAAATACTGATACACTTCTTCTACTTTGCCCAGGGCAATTACATTAATTCCAAATTTTAATTTTCCTAAACTTTTTGCATTGTATTTGGAAACTATTATTTTTTCAAAACCCAGTTTTTCTGCTTCGGCAATGCGTTGTTCAATTCTGTTTACGGCCCTTATTTCTCCGGATAAACCCACTTCGCCCGCAAAACAAATTTTTGGCGGCAATGGCACATCTTCATAACTGCTTAGCAGCGCACAAACAATAGCCAGGTCTATGCTTGGGTCCTCTACTTTTATACCACCGGCAATATTTATAAAAACATCTTTTACACCAAAATGAAAACCGCCACGTTTTTCTAAAACCGCCAGTAATAACTGTAGCCTGCGCAAATCAAAACCACTTACTGTGCGCTGCGGGGTGCCATATACACTCTGGGTTACCAATGCCTGCGTTTCTATAAGTAATGGCCTCATACCTTCTATTGTTGCTGCAATGGCAATGCCACTAAGCTCATCTTCTTTTTGTGTTATTAATATTTCTGAAGGGTTAGTTACTGCCCTCATTCCTTCACCTGTCATTTCATATATACCCAACTCTGCAGTGCTGCCAAAACGGTTTTTTAATGTTCTTAAAATGCGGTATGCATAATGCCTGTCGCCCTCAAACTGCAAAACCGTATCTACCATGTGCTCTAGTATTTTTGGGCCGGCAATACTTCCCTCTTTTGTAATATGCCCTATCAAAAAAACGGGTGTATTTGTTTCTTTTGCATAACGCTGTAATTCTGCTGCGCATTCCCTTATCTGGCTTATGCTTCCGGGGCTACTTTCTACAAAAGGCGATTGTAATGTTTGTATGGAATCTACAATAACCATCTGCGGCTTTAGTTTTTTTATTTCTTTAAAAATAGTTTGCGTATTGGTTTCTGTAAGTAAAAAAAAGTGATCGCTTTGCGTGCCGCCCACCCTGTCTGCCCGCATTTTTATTTGCTGTTCACTTTCTTCGCCACTAATGTATAATGTACGTATACCCCTAAGTTGTAATCCTACTTGTAAAAACAAAGTTGATTTGCCTATACCTGGCTCGCCAGCTACAAGTACAATGCTTCCTGCTACAATACCGCCGCCCAATACCCTGTTCAGTTCCGTATCTGTAGTAATGATCCGTTTTTCTTCTGCACTACTCACATCATTTATGGCAATGGTTTTTAACCCCGCCATACCAGCAAAGTCTCTCCAGTCATCTTTTTGGGGCTTTTCATTTCCTTTTACAATTACTTCTTCTACAAAAGTATTCCACTCATTACAAGCAGGGCATTTACCCACCCACTTTGTACTTTCATGCCCGCAATTCTGGCAAAAAAATGCCGACCTGGTTTTACTCATAAAATAAAATTACGGATTAATAAAATGAAAAACTAAACATCTTAGCAAAAGCTTTGTGGCAAAGGATTTTAAGGAAATGATAAAGCGTAAAAATATTTTTTAAAAAAGTAAATTGCACATTGTTAAATGGATTATTTATTACAACTTTGTCCACATCCTTTCAAATACGACTTTTACATATAAAACATGGGAATTTTTAATTTTTTTACGCAAGAGATTGCGATAGATCTTGGTACAGCAAATACCCTGATTATACACAACGATGAAGTTGTGGTAAACGAGCCATCTATTGTGGCATTAGACAGAAACAATCCTAAACTTTTACTGGCTGTGGGTAAAAAAGCATTAATGATGCATGAAAAAACCCACGAAAGTATTAGAACCGTTCGGCCGCTAAGGGATGGTGTTATAGCAGATTTTAATGCTGCAGAATTAATGATTAGGGAACTTATTAAAATGGTGTATCCAAAAAAGCCATGGATAGCACCAAGCTGGCGCATGATGATTTGTATACCGAGCAGTATTACAGAAGTGGAAAAACGTGCCGTAAGAGATAGTGCAGAACAGGCAGGCGCAAAAGAAGTGTACCTCATTCACGAACCCATGGCTGCAGCACTTGGTATAGGAATAGATGTGGAAGAACCTGTAGGAAATATGATTATTGATATTGGTGGTGGTACAACAGGTATTACCGTTATTGCACTGGCGGGTATTGTGTGCGACCAGAGTATACGTGTAGCGGGGGATGAATTTACTGCAGATATTATGGAAGCACTACGCCGATACCATAGTTTATTAATAGGAGAACGCACAGCCGAGCAAATAAAAATACAAGTAGGTGCTGCTATGAAAGACCTGGATAACCCGCCTGATGATATTCCTGTAAATGGAAGAGATTTGGTAACGGGTATTCCAAAGCAGGTAATGGTAAGCTACCAGGAAGTGGCAGAAGCATTGGATAAAAGCGTATTTAAAATTGAAGAAGCCATTTTGAAAGCATTGGAAACAACACCGCCAGAACTGGCATCGGATATTTACAGGCGTGGCTTGTATCTTACAGGTGGTGGGGCATTGCTGCGTGGTTTAGACAAACGTATTGCAGCAAAAATTAAACTACCCGTGCATATAGCTGATGACCCGTTAAAGAGTGTGGTAAGAGGCACAGGCATTGCATTAAAAAATTATGACAGATACCCTTTTGTAATGAGATAAACGGCTTCCAAAATCCCCCTTAAGGGACTTCTTATGCGTAATATTTTCCTTTTTATAAGGCGCTATTTTAATTTTTTATTATTCCTGTTGCTACAGGTTATAAGCGTTTATTTTATTGTAAGTTACAGCAGGTATCATGAGGCAGCATTTGGTAATATTGCAAACAGCTTAACGGGCAGCATTAACAAGCAATACAATAAAATAGAATATTATTTTCAGTTGAGCAAAACCAACGATTCGCTGGTAAAAGCCAATGAGATGCTGTACAATAAATTGCGTAACAATTATAATATTTCTGACTCAGCCAATAAAATTATAATAGACAGTTTAAAAATTGACTCCATAATACAATTTAGAAAGTTCAGGTATATTAGCGCAAAAGTAATTTCCAATGCTACCTCATCTCAAAGCAATTTTATAGTAATAAACGGACCTAATGTAAAAGGCTTTAAAAAAGGTATGGGTATAGTAGGCGTTAATAATAATGTAGTAGGTATTATTACGGAAGTAGATGGAGATTATGCTACTGTAATGAGCCTGCTGCACAAAGACAGTCGTATAAATGGTAAACTTTTTAAAGGTGGCGAAACGGGAACCATAAGCTGGAACGGAGGGCAGCCAAATATTGTTTCTCTCAACAATATACCTAAGAGCGCAAAAATAAATAAAGGGGATAGTGTGCTTACCAGCGGCCTTAGTGCAATTTTCCCCAAGGGGATAATGATAGGAAGGGTAGCCAATTTTACTCCGGAAAAAAGTACCAATAATTTTGAAATAAATCTTTTTACCGCAACTGATTTTTATAATCTGGAATATGTGTATGCGATAGAAAGTGCTGATGCAGAACCAGTGAAAAAATTATTGGACAAAGCAAAAGCAAGCATAAATTAAACATGAGTGTACTGGTAAAAAATATTGTACGATTTATTCTGTTCATTTTTATACAGGTATTTGTGCTCGACAGAATACACCTGCACCAAATGATAACACCTTATCTCTACTTTTTATTTATACTCTGGCTTCCTTTTAAAATGCAAAGGAGCTGGCTTATGATCATTGCATTTATATTTGGTTTTACATTGGATAGTTTTAATCATAACCCTGGCTTTCATGCTGCGGCATGTGTGCTCATTGCTTATGTGAGGCCTTTTTTAGTAAATATTTTTGTGGGTCAGGATGGTGCAGATAATAATTTTGAAGAGCCCTCTATAAAAAGTATTGGTGGGTTGATGCCTTATATTATTTTTGTAGGAGTACTTTCTTTACTGCATAATGCATGGCTTTTTTTACTGGAGGCATGGCAGTTTGGCAACATCTGGTATTTTTTGGTAAAAACAATTTTAAGTACGATCATAAACGTGTTTCTTATTTTAATTACAGAACTAATTTTTGTGCGAAAGCAGCGGTATAGAACGAATACTGTTTAATAGGGAGAGATGAGTGAGTAATGAGAAATTATCAATTGTAAACTTTGAGTGATGAATATTGAAATAAAGCTGTTGGTTTTCGGTAATAGATTTGTGTAAGTAAGTTTATTATTCACAAAAAAAATCTGATGTTTTTACAATTCTGTCAAAAAATATATACATGTACAAAAATATTAATCGTCTGACGAATTTTTTTATGTGTTCATAAATAAGAAGAGTCACGTTATCGGTTCATTTAAAATTGCAGAATGAGCATCCAGCAAATCAGATATAGAAAGAAAAAGAGATTTTGAAATTTTTGAGCGGTTCAGTGATAGAAATAGTTGAAGCATTAGAGATAGCTAATGATTTAAAATATTTAGAAAAATACGATACACAGCATTTAAGTTTGTCAATGATAAGTTGTTTTAAATTATTAACCGGGCTAATAAAAGCAAACCTTAAAAATTAAAAGATAGCCTATTTACAACTCACAAATTCACCATTCACAAAATGTCCGCCTTTAATCAATCAAGAAAAAATGTGATTATGCTCGTGTTCATCGGAATGTTTCTGGTGATTATTGCGCAGCTTGCGCACCTGCAGCTTTTTTCTGCAGACCTGCGCCTGCAGGCAGATGCACAGGGAACTTTTCGTAAAGTAATTTACCCGGACAGGGGCATTGTATACGATCGTCATAAAAATGCCATACTTCAAAATACTACTATTTATGATCTTATGATCACACCCAATAAACTAAAGGGTATGGATACTTTTGAGCTTTGTAAAATTTTAAATATTGACACAGCAGTATTTAATAAAAAAGTAGTAGAACTCATTATAAAAAATGGCAGAGCAAGGGCTTCTGTTTTTGAAGGATTGCTGAGCGAAGATAAAATGGCAATGCTCAATGAAAGCATGTACAGGTTTACTCCCGCATTTTATTTACAGGAAAGATCAGTAAGAGATTACCCTTATAATGCTGCTGCAAATGTGCTGGGTTATACTGGTGAAGTAGATACCAATTTTTTAAAAAAGCATAAAAATGAAGGATACCTTTCGGGCGATTACGCTGGCATGACGGGTATAGAACGCAGCTACGAAAAAGTACTTATGGGTGAGCGTGGCATTGAATACTGGAAACGTGATAATAAAAACAGGCTTACCGAAAAATTAGAAAAAGGAAAGTATGATACCATGCCAGTAGCCGGGCAAAATTTGCATACATCGCTGGATATAAAATTACAGGAACTGGGAGAGAAATTAATGCAAAATAAATTGGGATCTATTGTAGCTATAGATCCTAAAACCGGTGGCATATTGGCTATGGTAAGTGCACCCACGTATCAGCCAAAATATTTAGCGGGCAGTGAAAGAAGAAAACATTTCTCTGAATTGTTTTTAAACCCTGCACTGCCGTTGCTTAACAGAACAGTGAGTGCAACTTATTCTCCGGGTTCTACTTTTAAAACATTACAGGCTTTGGTAGGATTACACGAAGGAGTTATTGACCCTAATTTTACGGTAAGTTGTGGTGGTGCTTTTTATGGTTGTGGCAGCGGAAAGCCAATGAAGTGTTTAGATTATGGAACATTTAATCTTCGCAACGCTATTACCGTATCTGACAATACTTATTTTGCAACCGTTATGCAGCGGGTAATTAACAATCCTATTTTCCCCAATATAGATAGTAGCCTTGCAAGCTGGGATAGGTATATGTATGCATTTGGGCTTGGGTATAAACTGGGTGTAGATGTACCTTCAGAAAAAAGAGGTAATATTCCAACACCTGCTTATTTTAATAAATCTTACGGTGTGGGCAAATGGAATTACTGCAGTTTTAGATCTGTAAGTATTGGCCAGGGAGAAGTAAACGTAACACCGATACAAGTTGCAAACGAAATGGCATACATTGCAAATAAAGGCTGGTACATTACGCCGCATGTGGTAGATAGTATAGAAGGCGGCGATAAATATGAAGTGCTGGAACAATATAGAAAACACCACGAACCAATTGCAATACCAGATAGTATTTTTGATGTAGTTCATGATGGTATGCAGGGCGTATTAGAAAGAGGAACTGGTGGCCGTGCAAAGGTAAAAGACATTATCATCTGCGGAAAAACGGGTACTGTAGAAAACTATTATCGTGGTGTAAAACAGGAAAACCACTCTTTCTTTTGTGCATTTGCCCCAAGAGAGAATCCTAAAATTGCTATTATGTGCGTAGTGGAAAACAGCGGCAGATTTGGTGGAACGTATGCTGCGCCTATTGTTGGGCTAATGATTGAAAAATATTTGAAGGATTCTATAGTTGATAAAGCGAGGCTTAAACAAGTGGAAGATTTATCAAAATTAAGTTTGATACCCAAAAGAATTTATGCGGAAGTGCGGAGACAGGATTCTGTACGCCACTCCGGAGATTCTGCTTACCTGATAGCAAAAGGATTTATAAAAATTATAAAAGATACAGTAGGGCTGGAAGATACCGGTGATGAAGAAGACGCCATAACAAAATTGATAAAAGAAAAACAGGAAAAGCAAAACAAAGACAGCAGTAATAAAAAACAAATTATTAAAGTAGAAGCAATATTGCCGGATAAAAAGAAACCTGTGCCAGAAGATACTTTAACAAAAATAGACAATTGACGTTTTCCATAAAATGTATCAGAAAAACCCCTCTATAACAAAAGGCAAAGACTGGGTGATGATATGGTTGTATGCCATTATTATCATTATCGGACTTATTTGTATAATTTCTGTAGAATATAAAAGCACCGATAACTTTACACAAACACTAATTGGTTTCAAAAAAAATTACAGCAAACAATTATTTTATTTTGGCGCATGCTGCATCATTGCCATTTTTATTTTGCTGCTGGATAGTAAATTGTTTACAGCCACTGCAAACCTCAGTTATATAATAGGCATTCTATTAATCCTTGCCACTTTTGTAGTGGGTAAAGAAATAAAAGGATCTAAAAGCTGGATACCCCTTGGCTTTATGAACCTGCAGCCGGTGGAGTTATGTAAAATTTTTACTGCACTGGCGCTTGCAAAATTCCTCAGTTTGCAGGAAACAGATTTTAATAAACCGAAGTCGCAATTAATTGCTGCAGGAATAGCATTTGCACCTGCAGCACTTTCTATACTGCAGGGCGAAACCGGGCTGGCACTGGTTTATTTTTCTTTTCTTATACCCATGTACAGAGAAGGGTTGCCACCAGGCTATTTAATTGCAGGAATTTCTATGGGATTTTTGCTCGTGGTATCCTTATTATTTCCTGCAAAAACACTGCTCATCAGCTTTACAATATTAGCAGCAATAATATTGTGGCTTAACAGGAGGCAGATAAAAAGAAACAAAAATCTGTTTATAATAATCGTAGGCGCATGGCTTTTTTGTGTAGCGTTTGTTGGTGTTGGGGTTCCGTTTGTATTTAACCATGTGTTTAAAAAATACCAGGCAGATAGAATTTTTAGTATGGTAGGTGTAGATAATCCGTTTACGGGAAACACAAGTGGTGGCTTATCCGCAGCGGAAGAAAAAGAAAAACAGAAAAAAAATGATCAGCAAAATTATAATGTAAAACAGTCAAAAATAGCAATAGGCTCCGGGGGGTTTACCGGGAAAGGATTTTTAAAAGGAACACAAACGCAGGGAGATTTTGTACCCGAGCAACATACAGATTTCATCTTTACATCAGTAGGAGAAAATTTTGGTTTTTGGGGAACAGTTACACTAATGCTCTTATACCTCACCATGCTGTTGCGTA
>JANXXM010000032.1 GCA_025350645.1 Ferruginibacter sp. | reverse complement strand
TTTGGACTACTAAATAAATATATAATGGCATATCCTTTGCAGATAACAGTAACACAACCCATACCGGAGCTGCGTAGGCTCCAGCGCAACAGCGGAGAGTTAATAAGCAAACGCCTGCTTATGCTCATAGAGATTAAGAAGCATGAAAAAACAGGCATTTCCAAAAGAGAACTCTCCCGTATAACTGGCATCAACCATAACAGTATAGTAAAATGGCGTAAACTGTATAACCTTTCGGGCATTGAGCCCTTATTAAAGCATGGCCGTGTGGGTGGTTTTAAGAAAAGCGTTATCAGCAAAGAAGAACACAAAAAAATAGCGATGAAATTAAATGACGCAAAAAACGGTATAAGGGGTTATACAGAGCTTTTAGAATGGGTAAATAAAGAACTCTCTAAAGACATGAAGTACATTACGCTGGTAAAATATACGGAGCGCCATTTCGGGGCTAAAATAAAAGTGGCAAGAAAAAGCCATGTGAAAAAAGATGAAGAGGCTGTCGCCGCTTTTAAAAAAACTTCAGTCAAAAATGCCAGGAAGTAATATTTAAGTCCGACACAAAATTCACCAGCATCAACCTGTTCTTTCAGGATGAAAGCAGGTTTGGGCTATTTACACGTAATGGCAAAGCTTTAACTGCAAAAGGAGTCAAACCCATTTGTCCTTTCCACCAGATATTTAAAACACTTTATTTGTTTGGAGCCTTCTCGCCTGTAAACGGGGATAAATTTCTTTTAGAAATGCCTCATTGCAATGCAGCAAACTTCCAGATTTTCTTAAACAGTTTTTCAGAACAAAACCCCAACGAGTTTAAAATAATGGTATTGGACAATGGCGCATTCCACAAAGCAAAAACCTTAGAAATTCCGGGCAATATAGGCTTGATATTTTTGCCGCCTTACAGCCCGGAATTGAACCCGGCAGAAAATATTTGGGCTGCCCTTAAAAGAAAGTTTACCAACAGGCTTTATAAAACACTTGATGAGGTGAGTGAATTTATAACAGCCGCAACTAATTCTTTATCCCAGGATACCATCAAAAATACCTGTGGATTCCCATATGTTTTTTTAGGACTAAATTGGACTAATTAATATTTATAATTGGTATAATACTCACTATGCAAACGGGCTACTTATTGATAAATTCCGGCCATGTATTTTAAAAACATACAACTCTACAGGATTAATTATGAGTGGTGGTCGTTCTGTATTGCGCTTTCACTGCAGGAAAGTAGAAACAAGATAAGTAAATACACGAGCCGATAAAACTATCATTTCAAATTTATAACAGTTTAATGCTGACCAATTTTATTTAATAAGTTTTCCGTTCTTAATGGAGTGAATAAGGCCGATTCTTTTGTACGAGTCCTGAAATTTTTCTTTGCTATAAACGTCTATATCATTGGTTTGTGGAACACCGTTAATGTAAAATATTTCAGCCTCCTCAGATTCGTTTAGTGATTCTGTCCATGATCCATTTTTTTTATGATCTTTAATTTCTCCTGTTTCAAATGGATTTTTAAACAAGCCATTTTGCTGTTTAAAATATTGCACCACGCTGCCATCTGCCATTATCCTATATTGACATTCGTACAGCATCTTACCTTCCGTTTCTTCTCCGGATGTTTCAATATATTTTACATTTACTTCGCCTGTATTATTTATCCAAAACACTTTGTAACTTCTTTTATTTTGGATGCCGGTTTCTTTTTCAAAATTACTGGTGATAGTATTTCCGATATTTACCAATGAAATAACGTTGCCTAAAGCATCAAAAACTGCAAGTTCTAGAAGGTTTTCAACATCGTTTGTTAGCCCCTCTGTTTTGTAAGAAATATTGACATTTTTAAAAATCAATATTTTGTATGTGTTAAAATCCGGCAATCTGCCCAAATATTGTTTGTATTGAATTGTATTATGATTTCTAAAATTATTTATAACAAAGCCTGCATTCAGCTGGTAATAAAAAGACGAATTATTTTTTAAAATTGAATTGACAGCATTATTTTTTTCAACAGCGCCGTTTTGCAAATCAATGAAAGGTTCGTAAGGTGAGCCATCATTTTGGTTTGTAAAAAATATATTGTTTTTATTCGTTAAACCAGCTTTAAAAAAATTAGGATAGCCGTACGGGAGAGGTGATATTCTTAGAGAATTAAAATCTATTGTCAAAAGCCTGTCCGTTGGTGCGTCTGAATTTTCTTTTTTCGAACTATCATCATTAGGTTTATAATTAGATTTTACATTCGAAAATTCATTGGATTGTACATAATTTGACTGATGCCCGCCATTACAAGAAAAAAGTGTGAAAACAATAAATATTAAACTTAATATTCTATTCATAAAATATTATTTTTCTTTTGCAATTTTAACTTCTATATTATTTTCACCGCTATGTAAATGTGAATCATGTAAACCGGAAGAATCCGATTTTGCATTTTTGTATTTCATTAATTTACCCACAAAATTTTCGGTAAAGTCAAAATTATGCATGGCAGTTATAAACTTCTGTTCTTTAGAATGATTAGAAATATATGATGTATCTATACTCATACCATTATTATGCGCTACACTAGGAAAACAGGTACCGTCCCCGTAGGCCGACCCTGTTGTTGTCATACTTTCAGCAAAACTACATTCTGCCAAAGCACCAATAAAAGCAGCATATTCTTTTGGGCCACAAAATCTTCTTTGTGATGATGAAAAATCATATTTAATAGCTATTCCTCCTGCATCATAATTGAGAGAATCTTTCATCCGAACTACTTTGACTTTAGAACCGGTTGGTAAATATTGTATTTTATAGTCAATTTGACTGAATTTTTTTCCCTCAGTAATAACGCTTCCATCGGCGTATTGGTAAGAGGTCTTTGCATCTACCCCTTCGTATTCAACTGTACTCGTATACCCCTTCGGTATGCTTGAAACATGTAATCCTGTCCCCATGCCATTGATTTCTGAAAACTCTATAATACATATCTCATGCTCTTTCTTGTTTAAATCGCAATACAAATATTTGTATTTTCCTTCAAAACCTTTTTTTATCAATTTTGGTATATGAAATTCTATTCTATGATCGTGATAAATTCTATAGGTAAGCATATCAGTTGCAATAAAAGGAACAATACCATTTGCAAAAGGACACTCTTTTATTTTAAAAACATCCTTTGCCTTATTAAAAAAAGACTTTCTATTATTCCTACTTGCATCATCAGTTGCTGCATTTATGATAGTGGTAATACGATCTACATTTGCAGGTTTGTTACCTTGGTCTGCAGTAGCTGAACAATTTTTATTATACCAGTCTGCTAAACCACTTACTACAGCTTGTTTTGCTGAAAATCCTGTATCGCTTTCGTTATTTTCATTAATGATATTAACAGTTTCTTTCCCTAATACAATATTGATAATATTCTGCTGACTTTCGTAATTACTTCTTCCAGTAATCTGTAAAATACCTCTACCTCTAAATCGCCAGCCGTCTCCAAGCTGATTATTTCCGAGTCTATATTTTATATCTCTATTCTCATCAGCATATGCCAGATTTGCAATCATGACTTGATTGGCTTTTTGAATTAGAGCATCATTATTTTTAGCTTTATCAATTCTTCCATATAGATCAGCTTCTTCGGGATGCTTCCCGAAATAACTAAATGGCGACCCAGATTTTAGTTTCACTGCGGTATAATTTAACCTCTCGCCATTTATTGCCCCTAAAAAATCTGATCCGCTTTCCTGCCTTGCTTGTGCCCAAAAATGAGCTTTTCGCTGACATGTATTTATTTTAAACTTAATTGCATAAAGGTTAAATTCACTAACAATTTTACCCGCCAACTCGTCTGTTGCATCAGTAAAAATTTCTTTAAGTTCTGCAACTGTTATTTTTTCTTCACACCTCGGGCATTTTTCTTTCTTATCTGCCCCTCCCTGTTCCACACCTACAGGCGCATTATGTACTCCTACCAGCCCGGCTTTCGGAATTGCCTTTAATACATTCTGTGCTTTATCGCCGGGCTTTTCTGTAGTAATGTAAGTGCCGCCCGATTCGTCTTCTGTAATATCAAAATAATAATAGTCGCCTTTTGTTTTATCATCGGCCCAACTCTCAGGTATGGTAAAATTGTAAAAAGCAAGACCCTCAGCATCTATATTTACCATACCACTTGCCACCTCATTATCGTTTGCACGGCTGTTGCCACCAGGCAACCAACCCTGCACATCCATACGATACACTTTTATCTTTACCCGTTTTGTACTCAGGTTTCTGGTTTGTATTTTTACTAATATCCCCTGGCCATATTTTGCCACTACAGATTTTGAATTATACTGATCCTTATCTGTAAATATTCCTTTGTATTCTATTTGCTCGGCTATAGTTACTGTAAGTTCTGCCTTTCCATTATGAGGATAAAGAAAAGTATTATTTTTAAAAGGCATATCAGCCTCGGCTGACTTTATTTTTACAAAAAGCTTGTCGTCCTTGTGCACACGGGCTTTCCACGAATTATCAATTTTTATTCTCTGCCATATATCTCCTTTCTCATTGGTAATTACTTCGGCAATTTTTGCGATTGGGTTATTGTCTAATGTACCTTGTTTATCTTTTCTAAATATATCAATTGCCACTCTCTTTTTTGAAAAAGATTTTGTACGTACAAATAATATTACCTCTTCATCAAACCCTGTTTTTACTTTTTCACCCATTTTCGAATCGTACCAACCTGCATCTATTACTGCTGGTATAGTAATCTCTACCTGTACACCTGCTACAGCTTTTGCGTTATCGCCATTGCCATGTCGCAGGAGATAAGCTTCTATAAAAAACTTCCCTTCTTTTGCAGAGGCAAATTCAAAGTCTGCTCCGCCAGCAGATTCTTTTACACTTTCGTTTTTATCATTAAAAACGATCCATTTTATTTGCGACAATTCCTGCGGCAACGCAGGCATTATATTAAACCCAGTGGTATGAACTATAATTTTTTCGTTTACTAATGCAGTTGTTTTTGTTTTAACTGCTACTTTAGTTATGTATTGTTTTACAATGTTGTGAATTACATTTCCATTACCAATAGCAGTTCCATCTACTACAGCTGTCACAGTAAAAGTTCCTGTAGTAATACAGGTAACAGTAAAACCAGCAATGCCAGTATCAATACCACTTGCTACCAAACCCTCGCCCGCACTGGTTACCCGCCATTCTATTTTTTTAAAATTTGGTAACGATGGTTCGCCGGGGCGTTTGGCATAAGTATTATCTAAAGAAAAGTGCACCGTATCTCCTACCCGGTGTTTTGTACCGCTTGCAATGCTTGCAGCTATACCTGTAAATTTATTTTCTTTTACCTCTATGCGTTTTGTTGTAGTCGCACTACTGGGGTTATCATCTTTGCCGTATGCACCAATATAATAGGTGCCCGGTTCAGCAAAACTGTGCTGCAGCGCTGTGCCTTTATCAGTATAGGTTTGAATTATATTTTTTTTGCTGTCGTAAACAGCCCAGTTTATGGCCTGCTTTTCCTCTTCTGTTGGCGTAGTTTTAAAGCTGCTTACCATAAGATCTACTGGCTCGCCAGGTTTGTAAAAAGGAAAGGTATTATTTATTTTTATGGATGATACAGTAGCTCCTGCAAAATCCATATTCTCTCCTTTAATATTTTTTATATCATCTTCAGTGAGTAATGGATTTGCAGCAGGAAGGGCTGCGCTGTTTGCTGTTGCTGCATCTGCGGCGGTTGCCTCTGCCTCCTGCCCGTGTTTTAAGATAATAACCTTACCAGGACCAAAACTGCATTTCGCTTCAGAAGAATGCAGTAGAATTTTATTTTTATTATCAATTAAAACATTTTCGTAAACCTTACTCCAAACTAGTTGTGCATTACAGGGCGGCGGATTTTTAGAGTCTTTTGACTTACAGTTTCCAAAGTTTAAAGAGGCAACAGTTTTTTCTGCATCAGTTGCTATTAGCTTACTTGCACCATCTGTATCATTTACATACTGCTCTTTGGTATTAATAACTTTTAACGTAGTTTGTGGCACTACAGCACCATCGCACATACAAGTTGCACCGTGGCAAACGAGCCATCCTTTTTTTTTACTTTTTTTATCTTTTTTAGCGTCAGCCCCCCCGCCTGCAGCGGCATCAGTATCTTTATAAAATTTATTTGTATTTATTGACATGCCTTATGTTTACTTCAAATTAAAGGGTTTAATTATTTCCATTTCTTTCGCAAGTAATTTTATTTTCTTGTATAAAATACCATTATTTGCCAGGGAAACTACAGCTTGCAAATTGTTAATTTCAAAGTCAGTGCCTACTTCATATTGTATATTTCCACAAGCCTCAATGTGTGTATGCGACTCGTTTTGCACTAACATGCCATCGCATAATAAAAGCAAATCAGTTTTTACTTTATTTAAGCCTAAACTACTATTTATTAAAAATCCTGAATGCCTTTCTTTAAGTAACTTTTTTTCGTCAAAAAACAAGGATAACCTGCTCGTAATGCCTCTAATTTCCAAAACTTGTTCTTGCCTACCCAAATTATTAAAACTTGCAAAAATATTATTGAAATAAAAAACTATAAATGGATCATGTAACAATGCATTCATCAACGTTTCTTTAGACGAAAGTTTACGTTCCATTGCGTTTAAAACATCTTCAATAATATGCCCATTATAAGTAAGTTCTATTGCCTCTCTTTCCTCAATCCATAAAGCGGTTATCTCTTCAAAATTTAATATTGCTTTTATTTTTCCTTTTTCATCTGCTGCAAAAATTATCTTTTTCAATACACTTGCAGCCTGCAGTACCAGTTCATCCATCAACCCATCACCTTCCTCATTTCCGTTTAACCGCAAATTATATTTTTGCAGTATTATTTTCCACTCCTTATTTTCATGCGGCAAAAAATGAACTTCTGCTTCATAGGATACTGTATCAATCTTTGTAATTTTATTATTGTTGGTTTCAATACTTATTATTACATCATATAATTTCCTACATTCTATATACCTAAATTCAGGCTGTACTTGGTACAAAATCCTTTTGCTCATTCTATACTTTTAATTGATACAAATTTATTTTTCCTGTAAAATATCAATCAAATTCCCAGGATGGAGATACTTCTTTAAATTCCATAATATCGTATACTACTTTACCATCTTTTATTCCATAGAAAATATCCATTTTCCCACTCACAAAACGACTATAACTTACCAGGCTGCTATCATACACGCCATGCAAATTATCTTTTGTCCCTTTAAAATTTTCATTAAGTTTATCCGTTTTTTCGTACACGTACACAGAATAATTTTTAAATTTTACTACATCTTTTGCTGCTGCGTTTTTTACGGCATCATACAACTTCTTCACAAAATCTTTTTCGGCAGTAAATTTATGCTCAGTAAAATAATAATCTGATCGGTTTAATGCGCTAGTGTCCATATTATCTTTAAACTCGTAATGATATGGGCTTAGAGCCTTTATTTCTACTTCATTGTTGACGGTATTTTTATTCATAGCATGGCAGGATTGTATCAAGATTAAAATGGCTATTAAATAATATTTCATAATTATATTGTTGATATTCCACTAACAGCAGCGTGTAATTTTACTTCGGTTATAAATGGTTTTGCACTGCGGTAATGCTGCAGTATATACCAGGCTTTAAAAAAATCGCCGGTGTGGTATTGCGGTATCATATCTCCGCCGTGTTTTAAAATATCTTCCCAGTCCAGCCCGAAATGATCGTAAAAAGTATAGTGAATTTCTCCCTTCCATGTTTTTTTTGCTTCGTTGTACAAATAATTTTTCAGCTCTGCCTTTGCACTCCAAACCTGGTGTATTGTAATGCCCAGCCCACTTACCTTATCCCAAAAAGAAGAAAAGTTTAATAATTTCATGCTTATGAGCGGCATAGCATTCGGGTCGTAGGCGGCTACTTTTAGCGCAGCACGAAAATCATTTATAAAAGATGTATTATACGCCTCGGTAGCACTATTTTTTACCACTTCTTTATTTAAAATATCACTGCAGTAAGTACCACCGCCGCCAGCACAAAATTTTTCCTCCATTTCTACCGATATTGTTTGCATATCTCCGATAGAAAGTGAAGTCATTAACTGCCTGAGATAAGCTTTTAAAGTTTCATCACTGTATGCAAACACTTTATCTTTAATAATTGCCGCAGATTTTGATGGCTTGTCACCGGCTTCCATATCTTCAGCCTTTGTTCCATCAAAATTAAATCCAGGGTCACGCTTTGCTTTGCCTATAACCTTATTTGCAACACTTATCGTTTTAGTTTTAGGGGCGGTATATTCGGCATATTGTACTTTTTCTGCAGACTGAAAAGACACATGCCTTTCGGCTGCAATTTCAATATTACCGTTGGTAGCCCACATGGTATTGCTGCCAGATGTTTCTGTAAAGTTCTTTGATAAGATGGTTATTTTTCCGCCCATTTTAAAATAGTTTTACTTTACTCCCACTTTTATTAATAATTTCTCCAGCACTGTGCATAGCAATACTTTCCACCGTGCTGCTCATTTGTATTTTATCTGCTGTTTTTTCTATTGATGATGCAGTATGATTAAAATTATTATCTGCTACCTGCGTAATATTTTTTGCGGCTAAAGTATAATCATGCCCGGCATACGTGCTAATGTTTTGCCCTGCACCGATAGTAATATTTTCCTGTGCGTTTATGTCAATATTTTTTGCTGTGATATTTATATTTTCCGGTGCAGATATTTTAATGCTACTTGCAGCAGTATCTAATACAATAATATTATTACTCTTATCCTTAATGGTTATTTTTTCTGCACCATTAGCATCATCAAGTTCTATAATATGCCCGCTGCGTGTTTGTATTCTTTTAATATCATTTGCTGCATTATTATTCAAAGCTGATGCATTTGCACTTCCATTATATACTGTACCCAGCACATAAGGTTTTGTAGGGCTTGCTGCTTCAAAGCCAATTACAGCTTCTTCGCCAAGTTCTGGTATAAAATAATGTCCTTTTCCACTGCCACTGTGAGGATTTATTAAACGTATCCAAGGCGTTTTCTGATCATCTGGCATCCACTGAAAACGAACCCTTATTCTGCCTAAACCTTTAGGATCAAAATTGTCTGTTACAATAGCGGTTTGTGTTTCGCATACCGGAACGTTGTAGCCAGTAACCGGCGGTACTTTTATGGTAGAAGGTATGGCTACAAAATCGTTGCTGTAATTGCCTTGACCATCGCACGCATGATCTACACTAATAATGGTGAACTCACCAAAATTATCGCTTACACTTACAATGTTACCTAGCTGTACTCCAAAATGTGTACTGCTGCCATTAAACCGAACCATATTACTGCTTTGCGCCGCAGCCCCGGTATCTGTTACATCGTCCAATTGTTTTTGGTTTGTAAAAAAAGCGTTATTAAAAATTTTGGGAGTATTTGTAAAAAAGGCTTTAGATTTCAGATATACGTGTTTTCCTATTTCATTTAATCCCGTTTTTTGTTCAATATTTTTTGGGCTGGCTTTGTAGGTTGCGTTATTTAAATAATCGTAAGATACCTGTTCAAAATTGCCTGGCCTTAATTGTAATGCCATTGAAAAACCAGATAAATTGCTTCCATATATAAGTTTTGCATTTTTACTTTTTGGAAGCCCCATTACGGTAGCTTCACCATTATAAAAAAACCATTCGCCAAAAGTAGCAGCAATACGGTTTAAAAACTGCCAGGATGTTTCTCTATATTGTACAGTATATGCAAGAGTTTCGCCATATACAGGTTGTATTTGTGGTTGTAATAAATTCTGTGGAAATTTGCTAAATACATCTGTAGCAATATTTTTCACAGCTTTTTTTTCCCATGTGTTGCAATGAGGCCCATTATCCATTAAAATTGTGGGACTAAAGCCGGAAATAATAACATCTCCAACATGGCCGCTGAATTTGTTGGCTTCCACCTGTGTTACGAGCCCGCTAAATTTTAAGGGCTGTCCAGAACTATCGCCGTAACCTTCTATTTTTACCTTAAAACTGGTTCCAATAAAATTTTTAGAATTTGCAAACAAAGAGCCTTTTGGTCCATCCAAAGCCTCAGCAGGGCAAACGAGTTTAAAACTGTGATGGGCAAAAATTGCTTGGGAAAGGGAAAATTGGTAAAACTGTTTTATTTCTTTACCATCTATATAAATTGTGGTTTTTACTAACTTGGCCATAAAAAACATATCAGTTATGGTTTTAAAAAGATTTTCTATTCTAAAAAAGATACAAAGGAGGAAAGTCTTTTATTAAAGTAACCAAAGATATCATTAACTCCTTGCTACTATTCTTTTATTGAAAGTATAAATATACTTTGGAAGATATTTTTTAAAAGGAAATTTATAACATGTATGGAATCTGTAAGAAAAAATCAATTTTCTGTATCAGGTCTATTATTGGTAAATTCTGAATCGTTTAGTTTTAATTTTTTTGCACTGATGGTAAAGGAAATTTGCATTGGATGCTCTCCTTTATGATCAAAAGATTCGTGGTATTCTACACAATAAGCTTCATTAAAATCCAGTGTTTTTAATTTGCTAAACATATCTCTTCTGTAAAAAGTAATTGCCCCATTTTTTAAAGATGTTGGGCTTATCATCCAATCATATATTTCTGTATCTTTTGTACTTTCTACAATAATAGAAACATAGCCGCCTTGTGGTATGGAAGATGGTTTACCGGTAGCATCTGTAGATTGGGAGAACCTGAAACTACAGTTGAGTACATTTATTTCTGTACCTCCATCTATAGATAGTTTTGCTAAAAAGGCCATGATTAAAATTTTGAATTATAGAGGTTTAAAAATAAACAGGCAGAAATTGATTTCTGCCTGTTTACAAAGTTTACTATACCCACTCGTTAATGTGTGTACCAGTGCCCATAGAAATTTCTTTTGCACTAAGTGTAAAAGTTTCAGATACAGGCTTATCGTTGATTGCAGAAAAATTTTCCCTGTAATCAACCAAGTATGCTTCTTTAAAATTTAATTCTTTTAAAGTAGCATCTGTATCTCTTTTAATGAACGTAATAGATCCGTCTTTACGTTCAAAATTGTTACACATCCACTCAAAAAAGGATGTATCTCCTGTAGCTTCTACAGTAATAGTGATCTTACCACCACGAGTAACTGCAGATGGACGACCAGTTGCATCAGTTTCTTGTTTTAGCTGATAGCTTAAGTCCAGTACATTGTTTTCTTTGCCTGCGACTTTCAATTTTACTTTGAATGACATAACATTTCAATTTTAGATTAAAAAATAAACGGTATAATACCAATTAAGATACATGGTTAAAAGCACATCTGCAGGTTTTTACTCCTTTTTGTGTGCGCATACTCACTGTCCTTTCTAAATAAAATCTGCGTAAAATGAATTTAATACCTCTCTATAATTCTTTATTTTCAATTTAGCAATAACAATATTTGTACCAAATATTCTATTTTGAGCCAATATAAATTTAGTGAAGTTTTTTGGTCCCAGACAAATATGTTAGGAAAAAAATATTAAAAACAGCAGCGGGAACACAAGCCCTGCCAATGCTAGCCTCCAGCCCCGGCTACGAAAAGTAAATTTACCTTTTGTGTAAATAGCGGCACCTGTAACTGCAATACTAATGAGAGACAGGGCAAATATATCTGAATAATAAATCCACCATGAGGAAGAGCTTTTATGCAAGAACATTAACTGGCTGATGATGGGCGTTTTTTTAAAAGTTCTTATTTCCGCAATGCCGGATTTCAGGTTAACCTCTACCTCAGTATTTTCACCATTGATTCGCAGGTCATCTTTTTTTATGAAATGCCTTTTAATCTTATCGTTTATTTTAAATGTATCGTTCATCAAAGATTTTTACGCCACAGAAGCTGCCTTAACTTTTGCCATGATTGCTTATAATTTAATGGCTCTTTTTAGAACATTTGTGCTACAGGAAAAAATGCAAAAAACATTATCAACCCTACGATACCGAACCTTTGCAATAGGTGCCTACTTTGAAAAAATTAACATTAAACTGGTACTCAAAATAGCAATTAGCAAAAAAGAAGAGCGTGGTTTGGTGGGCTTTCGAACTATTCCAAAGTCTTTGAGTATCCTTTTGAAATGCCTAATGCGTAATCTGGGATAAACCTATATACCCAACCCTGTTTCCTCATCCACATACTGCCCGGGGTAAACAAAAGGTACAAATTTATTTTCGCCCGTTCTCACACTACCATATCAATCTATTTGGCGTTACCATATTTTTTACTTGCCTCATCAAATGAATGTGTTGGTGTGCCAAGGTAATCACTTATTATGGTATAAAATTTGGTATTTGCCTCAAAAGCTGTATCTACTAAAAATAAGTATATGGGTAATTTAAAAAGAAATTAGCATTGCAATTATCTATTGCTTTCTTAAAATCACTTTTGTCCAACTCTGATAAGTTATTATATGTCTCATCTAATCGTTCTTCTAAGTCTCGGTACAAAAAACCAATTTGAAGGAATGTAATAAAATCAATGTCAAAATCAAGGAATTGTTTTATCGACTGATATTCTCCTTGATTATGGTCGTAGTATAAAATATTAAATTTATGGGTATCGAAAAACCATTCATCACCTTGCCCAGATCTTGCAAACATCCATATTTCTTTCGCCAATTCAATGTACTCCTTTGCTGTATATTTATTTTCTGTTATCGCTTTTTCATAACCAAATAATTGAATATCAGGTGTAATTTCAAAACTTTTAAAATTTAAAATGTAAGCTTTATAATCTAAATCTTGAGTAGGTACTTTTCCTGTATCACTTATTGGACTCAGATTTCTTGAAAATGATTTAAAAATTTGACAATGTAGTCAAAAATGGTTGGTAAAAACTTTTAAAAAGCATATTGGAAAAGGGTTTCAATTGACTAAATTGAAACCCTTTTCAATTTTATTATTATGATAAAAAAAATCATGCT
>JANXXM010000150.1 GCA_025350645.1 Ferruginibacter sp. | reverse complement strand
TTTGCTTACCATTTATATCATAAATGAGTATGTTTACGTTCGCATTCTTTTCGGCATTAAGCTGTACCTGTATGTTACTTGTAAACGGATTTGGAAATATTTTTATTGCCTCACCAGTAAAATCAGGTTTCGTAACAGGTTTTATTACAGAAATAGGTAAAGGCTCTATTTCTACAGGCTTTGGCAATATATGATTATTATTACCTCCACGAAGAAGTGTGGTGCCTGTGTTTTGAGGATTTATCGTATTTATCACAGGCTCATTAGTGAGATCATCAAAATATTCAATTGTATATGCACCTGTGAAACTATAAGGCGATCCACCTGCGGTACTCACATCCAATACCAATTCTCCATCGCCGCCTGGTGTAAGATTATCGAGATAAACCACTTTAATGTCATTAAAATAACTATTTAATTCTACAGTTTTTCCATTGCACGTATAATTCGCTGTACTATAATCAGAATTTGTATTGCTTCCAAAGCAACCGATCCTGTATTTCTTACTCAGGTCAAGATTTTGAAACTTCACCTGCGAAGTTTGTCCTGCATCTGTCCAGTAATTGGTAAACATTACAGCAGCAGGAAATACTCCATTCGTATTTACACCCGCAAATCCGGCACCATTAAATTCTTTGGTAATAACCATTTCAAAACCCGAGTTTATTAATTCTGTATTAATAAGATTACTAAAAGTGGCACCAGGAGTAGAAGGGGAACTGGTACTGTTCCATGGGCTTGCTGCTTTTTGAGCAATATCTACATTTTGATTAATCAACACAATTTTAGCAGCAAGTATTGCAGTTGCTACATTACTGTAACTGCTGGTTATGGCGCCATTAATTGCTCTCACCTTGTAAAAATAACGGGTATTTGCAACCAACCCTGTGTTTGTAAAAGTAGTAGTATTTGCAGGCGTTGTATTCACCAGTGTAAATGTACCGTTCGCAGTAATAGCCCTCCATATTTCAAACCCTGTTTCATCGCTGCTGCGGTCACTCCAGGTCAATTTAATTTTATCAGTTTGTACCTGTGTTTCGGCAAAAAGATCGGCTGGTCTTACCACAGGGTCAGTTGCATTATACTCTCTTATTACCAACCCATTTAAACAAAGGATGGAATTAGCAGCAGTTTTTGTGATAGTAACATCTATTGAGCCAGAAGCGGTAGGAATTAAACCATTTAAATTTGCAAGTACCGTAGTGTTATACCTGCCATCTATTAATATGGATTGCGACCCGCTTGTGAAAGTAACAGGTGTAGATTTACCCGTGTTGGTGTTCGTTAAAAAACCAATACTGTATTTTTTAGCAGGATCCAATCCATTAAATTGTATTACATGATTACCGGTATTATAGTTATTAAAACTAGTTCTCATTACATTATCAGGAAAAACACCTTTATTATTTCCTGTTCTCATACCTATAGATAAACCACCATTCCATTGAGTAAGAAATTTAAAGGTGAATGTAGTTAAGGTGTTCGCATCATCTTTTATGCCTCCGTAATTATTATTAATAAAAGGATAACCAAGATAATTATTCCATGGTGCTGGCTGAGCGGTTGCGCCATCCGGGCCAAAATTTAAATAGGCAGAGCGTACGCTATTATCGGTAACAGTAAGGTTAAAAGATTTGCTTACGCTTGCACCAGAGTTATCTGTAACTTTTACAATAATACCATTATATATCCCTAAATCATTTATAGAGGGGTTGAAACTGATTGTACCAGTGCCATTACCTGTACTTGCATAAGAAGCAAATGAAGGAAGACCTGTTACAATAGTTGTTAATACATCTCCCACATCATCTGTAGCTGCAAAATTTAAAGAAGCTGAAGTTGCAGCCTTTGCATACACATCTGCAATTGCAGTAAGTAATGGAGCTTTGTTGCTGGTAGTTACTACAATAGTATTTGTAAAACCAGAACTGCCGGCAGTATTTGTAGCTTCTATCTTATAATAATATGTAGTTGAGCTTAATATAGTGCTATCTATATATACATTATCATTTGCGTTGGAAGCCGCTGCATTAAGAATAATAAATGGACCAGAAGCGGCTGTAGATCTGTACACCAAATAATTGCTTTCGTTGTATGCTATATCATTCCAGTTTAATTTTACAGTACCATTTGGTAATGCTTGTCCTGTTAAATTGGATGGTAAAAGCGGCGCTGTTCCATCATCAAAAGGTTTTTCTAATACTATCGCATTTACTACACCATAAGGAGTAGCTGCACCTTTACTAAGATTTACGGTAATGTTCCCAGTAGCATTAGGACTAATAGCAGAGAATGTTACCGTATTCTGGTTGTTCTTATCTACATAAAGCGGTTTAGCAACTCCATTGATGGTATAGATAGTAGTACCATTATTACCCAGGCCTGTCCATGCGCTGCTTCCAAAAAGAGTCACATTATATTTTCCACCAACTGTCAGCCCTTTCAAATTAATATCTACAGTATTGGGTGCGCTATACGCACCAAACCAGAAATAGTCTTTAATAACCGCATCAGGATAAACGCCGGAGTTATTGCCGGTAACAGCACCTGCATCCCCTGCATTCCAATTTGTATTTAAAAAATCTATACCAACTGATGTAGAAGTTCCATTTGCGTTTAGGAGATTGTTAGATGTTGTAGACGATATATTATTCCACGGAGTTGCTGCATTTGCACTAGTATATTTCATACTCATATACCATTTTTCTACTGGTGGCTCCTGGTTAGTAACGGTTAAAGTAAAAGTTGTATATTCATTTGCTCCTGCTCCGTCGCTTACTCTTGCTGTAATTTGGTAAACACCGGCATCTGCAAAACCTGGCGTTAGCGCAATTATTGCCTGGCCATTTCCATTATCTGTTAAGTTTATAAAAGAATTGGTTGAAGTAAGTACCCACGTAAGGCTGCTATTTCCATCCACATCTGTAGCACTTAAATTAATATTTGCAAGGTTACTTTCTGCAATGGTTAAATTATTTACAGGGGAAATAATGGGAGTATAATTACTATTAACAGTCACTGAAAAAACTTTAGTATCAGTGCCTCCATTACCGTCTGCCACCAATGCTGAAATTGTGTATACACCCTGATCGGTAATAGCCGGGTTAAATAGTATTGCACCAGTTCCATTACCCGTGTTTGTATATGTTGCGAAGGCCGGTAAAGGATTTACAAATGATAAAATCATTGTTTCAAGATCTGCATCAGTAGCACTTAGAAGGATATTTTTTTGAGCTCCGTAGCGCATGGTAAAATTTTGTATGGGAGCCAGTATGGGTGGGTTATTGTTTGTCCTCACCAAAAGATCTGTTGTAAAAACTGTATTACCACCTACTCCTATAGCTCTTACTTTGTAATAGTAATTACTGTTAGAAAACAAATTACTATCAATATAATTTTTTACTGCACCAGGCCCGCCAGCTATTGTTGCCAACAATCTGTAGTTATTAAGATTAGATGCAGAGCGATATAATTCAAACAAAGTTTCATTGCTGGAATTATCATTAAAAGCCAGCGAAACAGTTGTACTTGTTTTTGAAGAAACAATAAGATTACTTGGAGTAGCGGGTATTGAGGGCAATACAAAAGTTGTATCGCCGGTATAAGATTGTGTCATTAATGCAGCAATACCAGTAGCATTTAAGGGTTCTTGAATAATGGTAATATCATCCAGCAAACCAGCATAAAAAGTGGCAGAAGCAGAAGAGTTAAATGCGTTTGTGCCATTTGATGCACCAATTCTTGATGCGTTTGAAGAAGCACCAACTGTACTGAAATTTAGATTTGTAGTACCTGCCAATACTCCATTTAAATACAATTTTAAATTATCTACGTTATATACAACTTCTACATGATTCCATCCATTTGCAATCCAGTTAGCATCTGATACCACATTGTTTACAACAATATTAAAACGATTATTGCCACTTGCAATGGCCGCCTGTAGGGCACCTGCATTAAATCTTAGTGCAATTCCATTATCTGCCCCTCCAAAATCATATACTACTTTATTGAGAGCACTGGCCGCCAAAATAGCTGCATTGGGTTTTAACCATATACCAATACTTCTGGTACTATAAATATTTGCAGGAAAGACAGCACTAGTAGAAAATGGCAAATTGAGATATTGTGTTGTACCGTTTAAAGAAACGGAGTGTGTTCCTTCTTTTTTGTCAGCGTTATTAAATACAGGAGTAGCATTACCCGTGAAATTTCTATTATTGCCACTCTCATCATTATAGTCATTATTTAATCCCCATTTACCTTCGAGCAAGCTTACAAATTCTGAGGCACCGTACTGGTTAACTGATCTTATCTTATACCAGTATTTTGTTTGTGGTGCCAGGCCAATAGAATCTATAAGGCTTGTAACGCCAGCTGCCGTTATTCCTATATTTACATAAGTACCGGTTGCTGATGTAGAACGGGATATTTCAAAACCAGTTTCATTATCACTCTGGTCGCTCCAGCTAAGATTAATTTTGTTGTAGTCTGTTGCCAGTACATTTAAAAATCCAGGTTTTTGCGGAAATAAATTGGGAGAAGTAACTATGTTATCTCCAAAAGCACTGTTAGGTATTAATGTTCTTGTAGATATACCCGCAGCCGCACATGTCCAGTAAACACTCATTAATTCTCCGCCGCCTTGTTCAAAGAAAGTAATTGCAATAGGATATGTGCCCGCTGTAAGGGTAATGCTGCCTTCATTAAATAAGCCTCCATGAAGCCCATCATTATTCACTAGTGGTACAGCAGCATTATTATAATTGCCGATATATAATTTGCTGCCATCATCGGAATATGTTTCAAACTTGTATGTTCCGGTTACTGGGATAATAATATTTCCTTCCCAAAGAAATCCAAACTGATCATCTCTGAGTCTTTGAGTAATAGAAACATTTGGCATGGTACCCGTTACTACAGGTGTTAATGTATTAAAGTCTGGTAATGCATTCCAGCTTCCTTCATAATATTTATAAGAAAGACCATTAAAAATAGCTGAGCCATTTACTTGGTTGCTTGCAGGCGATAAATTACCGGATGCATCCAATGCCTTTACATAAAACCCATAGGTATTGAAAGCTGTAAGATTATTTACTGTAAATATGGTGTTTGTAGTTACGTAAGATCGTAAACCATATATATAAATTTCATATTTGGTTACACCAACATCATCAGTAGATGCATCCCAAGAAAGTGATACAGAGCTCCTGCTCGAACTTGTAATTTTTAAATTTGTAGGGGCGGTTGGTGCTGTAATATCTGATTTGGTAATCGCATTTACCTCGGTAGTAACCGGCGATGCTGCGGTATTATTTACTGCTCTTACTAAGTAATAATATTTTGTATTTGCAGCTAATGTCTGGTCTAAAAATGAAAGCACATCGGTGCCGGTTTTTCCTATTAAAACATATCCGCTTCCAGATACTTTACTGCGGTATATTTCAAAAGCAGTTTCGTTGTATAATGGGCTGGGGTTATCGTTCCAGTTTAATTGTATGGCGTTATTGGAAATGGCAATAGCAGAAAAACTGCTTGCAGCATCTGGCTTATTGATGCCATTTGCTGGTATTACGGTGTAGGGTATAGAAAAATCACTTCCACAACCAAACTGCTCTGTTACTTTAACCTTGTATTGCCCAACAGGCGCATTATAATTGTATGTTGTACTTACCAATGCACTATCAGCAACTCTTCTCCACTCATAAGAAATGTAATTGTTGGGAACAGTTAATGGTGTAGCTATACTTCCATCAGGTGCAGGTAACACATTACTTTTTAAACCATTAATAGAAATGGCGGGACTTACTGTAGCCTGGTTTTGTGATATTACAACTGGTGCAGGAGACCATACAGACCATTGGCCAGTAGCTGTTCTTTTAAAACGACCTCTGTATGTTCCAAAACTTGTTACCGTTAGTTGATTAGTTGTTTGACCGCTTATGGTAACACCATCTTTATCCCACTCGTAGGCATAAAAACCCGATTGTAAACCCAGCTTTGCATTTACTATTTCTCCCGGGCAAAATTTATTGTGCTGAAAAAACACTAACGGATTTGCTTTATGCTGACCGTTTACAAAAGGCCAGTATCGTGGGTCTGTCCAGAATGCATTCCAGGCTCCGTGGCCCTGGTCGGGAAAAAAAGCCTGCTGAATATCTCCCCCTAAATTTTTGTAAGAATTAATAAGATCTGTGACTGTACTAGGGTATGGGGCTACATCCTGACCACCATTAGCAACAAAAATAGGGATATTGATATAACTGGAAAAATAGGGTACACTTTCATATCTTGCTGCAGAAACAGGCTCCAGCGCACAAGTTATTTTTGCATATTGCGGGTCTTGTGGAAAATCCCACACTGCTTGTCCACCTGCAGAGAGCCCCATAACGTGAATTCTATCAATATCCAGTTTTACATATTTCACCATAGAATCTACCAGTTCTTTTAATATGGGAAAATAATTTTGTAGGTATCCACTCTGGCTTTGCGGGTATATCATAAAACCATCAAAAGTGCCATCATTAATTTTTTGAGCATGATATTCTCCGCCATGTACCAGGTGAAATTCATTATCCCACACGTTTCCTGGCTCTCCCAACCCATGAAAAAATATCATAGATGGATATACTTTTCCATCTGCTACATTATGTGCATACGTTTTTGGGAATTTAACTCTAAACGCCATGCCTTTATAGTAGTAGGATTTATAGCCATAGTTATATGGATTCCACGAAAGCCGGTTGGTATGCCCCCATTTAGACATTTTAGCATAGGTAGGTATCGCAGGCTGGTTTGATGCAGTAAAAATTACATCAGGATCATTTGGGTTTAGAATATTTGCCTGTGCATTTGATTGTTTGTACGAAAAACATAACAATACAAAACTAATTAGCAGTATACAATTTCTCATCGTTTTAAATTTCTTTATTAAAAAATCTAACGCAAAATATTTTGGTAAAATAATAATACAACTGATTATTAAAATCAACTAATATTCACATTAAAAAAGAGGAGAATTTCGTAGAAACAACAGTAGTTGTGGAAATTAAAATTGCTTTAAATAGGAAGGTGGGGAAACGATCAATTACTTCATCGCTTCGCAAAAATAGGAAAATAATTGGTAAAACGATTTTTCTTATAAAATTATTTCAGTAAAGATTTTAATTTATCATTGCAATTCATTTATAACAATCAATGCAAGTGGTTAAAATTATAATGTGGCTAGGTGTATTACTGGTATTTTACAGCTACATTGGCTATGCTGTTATTATCTGGCTCATTAATAAATTTAAAAAAAATAATGCTATTTATGTGGATAAAAATAGTTTTGAACCATCCGTGTCTGTTATAATAGCAGCATATAATGAAGAAGATATTATAAGGAGAAAAATCGAAAACTGCCTCCGGCTTGATTATCCCGCAGATAAGCTTAAATTTATTTTTGTGGCTGATGGATCCTCTGATGATACGGTAAAGATAATACAAGAATTCCCCCAAGTACAGTTGTTGTATAAAGAAGGAAGGCTAGGTAAAGTAGCAGCCATAAACCGTGCAGTTACATTTGCTACAACAGACTATATTATTTTTTGTGATGCAAATACTTTTTTAAATAAAAATTGTGTAAAAGAAATTGTAAAGCATTATACAGATGAAAAGATTGGTGCTGTAGCAGGAGAGAAAAAAGTAGCAGATATTAATAATACAAACACAGCAGATGCTGCTAAAGATGGTGAAGGCTTGTATTGGAAATATGAATCTAAATTAAAAAAAATAGATTCGGATTTTTATTCTGTTGTAGGAGCAGCAGGAGAATTATTTTCTATAAGAACTACATTGTTTGAACCACTCAATTCCAATATTTTACTGGATGATTTTATAATGTCTATGGAGATTTGTAAAAAAGGATATAGAGTAGTTTACGAACCAAAAGCATTTGCTACAGAAGCACCATCATTATCAATGCAGGATGAGCAAAAACGCAAAATAAGAATAAGTGCAGGTGGCTTTCAGTCTATTTTAATGCTTAAAGGCCTTTTAAATATATTTAAATATGGCAAGCTGTCTTTTTTATATATTTCCCACAGGGTTTCCAGGTGGGTAATATGCCCGATTATGCTACCGCTTATTTTTATTTGCAATTTTTTATACTTTTTACAAACAGGGTCACTTTCTTATCTCATCATATTAATTGTTCAAGGTGTGTTTTATTTTTCTGCATTATTAGGCTGGATTTTTTCTTTAAATAATATAAAAGTGAAACTGCTTTATGTGCCTTATTATTTTGTATTTATGAATGTGGCTTTATACATAGGTTTTTTTAGGTTTTTAAATAATAAACAAACTGTATTGTGGCATAAGGCTAAAAGAAAATAATGCATTAGCATCACGTTATACTAATTTGCTTAAATAATTCCGATTATATATCTTTGAGTAACCAAACATATACTTATGTCTTACTCAATAGATCTAACAAACGAAGAAGTGGTAACATTAAAAAGACTCCGCCGTACAGAGCAAGATGGCAAAATA
>JANXXM010000149.1 GCA_025350645.1 Ferruginibacter sp. | reverse complement strand
TATTTTGCCATCTTGCTCTGTACGGCGGAGTCTTTTTAATGTTACCACTTCTTCGTTTGTTAGATCTATTGAGTAAGACATAAGTATATGTTTGGTTACTCAAAGATATATAATCGGAATTATTTAAGCAAATTAGTATATCTCTTTACCTGCGAGTATTGTTTTAGCCATTATGTAACCGTGGCTTTTTTAATCATTACAAAATTTCATTTATTATTTAATGACTGGCGTGGGTACATTATAGCTGGTTTTGCGCTGGTATGGATAGCCAATATTTACATGAGTGTTTTTGGCTTTGTAAGGGTAGGTATGAAAAAAGAAAAAATAGAGGCAGATATTAAAGAAGTAAAATTGAAGGAAGTAAAAGACGATAAATTATGAAGAAGGAATGTTATCCAGCAATTCATCCAGGCCATTCATTTTAATTTCCAGCAGGCATTGCAATAATGTGCCCAGCTTGCTTTTAGGAAAACCTTTGCGGGCAAACCATTCTAAATAACTTACCGGAAGCCTGTGTAGTATAGTACCTTTGTATTTACCAAAGGGCATTTTTATTATTAGCAATTCTTTAAGCATATTGCCATCGGGCATTGGAACATCTTGCATTCAAATAAAATTAAGATTCTAATAGATTTTGTATTATTTTTTGCCGCCGCCTCTGAAGTTTCTCCAACTGTGTGCAGCTAAAACGCAATTAAAACGAAGAACAACAACATCGATTTGCAAATTAATTTTTATTTTACACCGGGCATTACCATTAAACTTTCGTTACCCGTTTCATTAACAGCCTGCACTGCAAAAAAATAATTATCTTTTGAGTAAGGTAATGTTATCTCAGTAGCATCTGTAAAAATTTTCTTTTGCCAGAAAGCACTGGTTGTTTCTCTAATTAAAATGTAAAATCCTTTTGCCGCTCCTGATAAAGGGGTTTTCCAGGATAAAAAAGAAGTATTACCCAATTTTTTTACGTCAATTTTTACATCAGCAGGCATCCCTGGTGCTTTAGCAAGATTAGCCAGTGTACTTAGGTTCATCGCTGTATTTTTTCGTAAATATTCAAAATCAATATACGCTATAAGATCTCCATATTGCCTGCCATTTTCCATACGTACATCTTGGTGCTGGTGGTCATAATTTTCATTCATTTCGGTAATGCGTACGGCGGGGTATCCGTTTTCTACAAAGGGAGTGTGATCGCCGCCACGTAAAAAACGGTCATTTCTATAAACTAGTTTTATCTCTAAATTATCTACATACCGTTCACCAGTTTCTTTTATATAACGGGCAAGCTGTCGGCTTTTACCATCATTTTCCAACCCAAGCTGGCGAATGTTTTTCGCATTTTTATCCAATTCATAAAAAGGAAGTCCTTCACTAAAAACCCTTACCTGTGTATTATTTATGATGCCCGTTTCGTTACTGTTATTGCTGCCGATAATATCATTGTTAAGCACGGCTTCAATATTTACATTTTCTTTTCGGGATTTTGTAGCCATGAAAGAAGAACCTAGCAGCCCCTGCTCCTCTCCGCTTACTGCCATAAAAATAATGGTAGCGCCAAAATTTCTGCTGCTCATTATTCTTGCGCATTCCATTACTGCAGCCACGCCACTTGCATCGTCATTGGCACCAGGTGCATCATCTATGCGGTTCATTACATTGCTGCGCATAGCATCTAAATGCCCGCTTATTATAAAAACCCTGTTATCATTCTGGTTGGTTCCCTTTAATGTTGCCACAACATTTCCCAGTAGCAGTGTGGTGTCAACTCTTCTTTTATCTGGCTGTAAAGTAGTACTGTCAATGATCGCAGTCATTCTGCCGCCAGATTTTTTTGCAAATTCATTAAACTTTGCCAGCACATAATTTCTGGCAGCGCCAATACCCCTTTTTTTATTTGTTTGTGTGCTTAGTGTATTTCTGGTGCCAAAATTCACCATTGTTTGTATATAGCTGCGCAAAGAATCGGCAGAAATTTCTTTTACCATTTGTTCGATAGATGGATCCCGGTAGATAGTTACCTGAGCAATAATATTTTTTTGTAAAATGAAAATAGAAAGGAAAAGTAGAATAAATGATTTCATTTTTTAATTTATTTTAAAATTTTATAAAGTTATCTGATGGAATAATTAATAATTTTTGCAGCTCACTAATGAATAATTAAATTAAACACAGGTTAAATATTTTAAACATAAATTTTTTAAAAAAATGAAGATAAAATGATGGTTTCTTTTTTCTTTCCCCAAAAAAGAAAAAAACAACAAATCACAATTGTTAATTAAGTTTAATTAGGGGATACTTTGCTCATTTGCACATCTGCATATTTTCTAATTGCTTACTCTGCGTCATTCTTAAAAGTACTATACTTCCGCCACTTTTCTATTAGGCTGCTCATGTCTTGCGGCAGATCACTTTCAAATAGCATTTTTTCTCCGGTGCCGGGGTGTGTAAAACCCAGTTCTTTTGCATGTAGTGCCTGGCGTGGGCATATTGCAAAACAATTTTCTACAAATTGTTTGTACTTAGTATATACCGTACCTTTTACAATTTTATCGCCACCATAAAAATCGTCATTAAAAAGCGGGTGGCCTATGTACTGCATGTGTACCCGTATTTGGTGTGTACGACCGGTTTCCAGCCTGCATTCTACTACGGTTACATAATTAAAGTTTTCAAGCACTTTGTAATGTGTTATAGCTTCTTTGCCATAATCGCCATCAGGATAAACAGTAAATAATTTTCTAGATTTTAAATTTCTGCCTACGTTGCCGGTTATAGTGCCTTCGGTAGTTTCAAAATTACCCCATACTACTGCCACGTATCTGCGGTGTACGGTATGGTTAAAAAATTGTTTGGCTAGTTCTGCCATTATCTTTTGTTTTTTTGCCATTACCAGCAACCCGCTGGTGTTTTTATCTATGCGGTGCACCAAGCCAAAACGAGTAAGTTCGCTCTCATCAATTTGTGGGCAATTGTGTTTAAGATGCCATGCCACAGCGTTTATCAGCGTATTATCCGGGTTGCCACTGCCGGGGTGTACCACCATGGCCACTGGCTTATTTATAATTATAAGATCATCATCTTCAAACACAATATTAAGCGGTATGTTTTGTGGTAATATCTCCGATGATTCCGGAGAATTGCTATCGTAAATAATTATTTTATCGCCTGCTTTTGTTTTGTAATTATTTTTTACGGGCTTGTCATTTACCAGTACCATTTCGTTTTCTATGGCTTGTTGTATTTTATTTCTGGTGGCACCTTCTACCCGTTGCATCAAAAATTTATCTATGCGCAGCGGCTCTTGTCCTTTATCAATTATAATCACCAGTTTTTCATATAGCTCTTCAGATTCTAATAAAATTTCGTCCTGTGTATTTTCGTTTTCTTCCATAATTTTTCTTTCTTTTTTGCGGCTTTGGTCTTTAATATTTTACCCGGCCATAGTACAGGCTTCTCCGGCTTCGGTATTTTTTACCCAAATATGCCTTTGGCATTTGTGTAAAAAATACTACCCTCCGTCCCCTGCAGCCCTTCATCGTTTTATCATTACTTAGCTTTTACTGGTATTGGTTTTTTATTTACATACAAGTAATATTTCGCTGGGTTAAATTCTTTTGAGCTTGCAGCAGGTAGCTAATAAATCATAAACAGCTAACAAAAGTCATTATTTAAATCTTTTAATTTGGATTCATTTTATTGTAAGGTCTTATTAGCACACTATTGCGTCAGCATATTAATTTTTATCTTTGCAAAGTAAAAACATTTGCAACAGTATGCAGCAGGTAATATTTAAAGATTTTGGCTTGGTGGGCTATAAGCAGGCCTGGGCTGAACAGGAAAAACTATTGCAGCAAAACGTAGCCGTGAAAACTCTCTTGCGAAATAACCCTACCGCAAAGGAAGATACCGTTAATTATTTTTTATTGTGCGAACACCCCCCTGTGTATACACTGGGCAAGAGTGGCAGTATGGATAATGTACTTATGAGCGAAGAAGATCTCGCAAAAAACAATATAGAATTTTTTAAGACAAACCGTGGCGGCGATATTACTTTTCATGGTCCGGATCAAATTGTAGGGTATCCGATTTTAGATCTCGAAAAATTTTATACTGATATAGGAAAATACCTTAGAAACCTGGAAGAAGTAATTATTTTAACCATTTTAGATTACGGTATTGCAGGCGGCAGAAGTAAAGGTGAAACGGGCGTATGGATAGACGCAGAAATAAAAGGGAAAGAGCGAAAAATATGTGCCATTGGTGTACGCTGCAGCCGTTGGATAACGATGCATGGCTTTGCATTAAATGTAAATACCAACCTAGATTATTTTAAAAATATTATACCCTGCGGCATTGCAGATAAACAGGTTACTTCCATAAAAAAAGAAATAGGAAGAACAGTAAATATGGAAGAAGTAAAAGAAAAAATAAAAGAAAATTTTGCAAGGGTTTTTGAGGTGGTTATGTAGGAACTCGCCTGTGGCTAGTTCAATAATGATTCGCCTGCAGTAAATTTGTTTAGTACTCGCCACAGGCAAGTACCTACAGTTTTTTCAAATCCTTTTGTATTTGAAATTTATTAGTTTCTGTAAGTATACCATTCTCATATAAATCAAAACGGAATGAGCCTGTATGTATAAAATTTACTTTTTCTATTATCAGGTATTCTTCTTTTAGTTTAGTGAGTTCAAATATCATTTTATCACTTTCGTCAAAAAATTTAATGCTGTATTTTTTGTTTGCATATTGGGGTAAATAAATAACCACATTGTTATCTTTGGCTGCAAAAACGGTAGTACTTAATGCTGGTATAGCAGGGGCTCCGGGCTTTGCTGGAGCCACTTCCGGTACTATTACAATATTATTGGGGTCTATAATCCAGGGATATTTTTGTGTAACATTTTCTTTTATTGCAGTTGTATCTTTTACAGGCCTCATGGGTGCAGTAATAACATAAGTGCCTCCCTCAAATGCCACAAACACCTTGTAAAACATTTTATTGTAAGGTGCAGTTGCATCTGCATAACCATTCTCCCTACTTTGCGGGCTTAACACTGTACCTATGGTGGTATAATTTTTTAAACTATCGTACGACCGCTGAATATTTAGTATAGTAATGGTTTTTGTATAGTCATTTACCCAACTCACTATTATCTTATTATTAATGTTTTTTACGGTTATAACTGGCAGCGCATTTTTATCCTGCGAAAATGCAACGACACATAAAAAATTAAAAAATAAAAAAATTAGAAATAATTTTTTCATAAATAAAAAATACAATTGCTATCTGGCAAATATAAATGCTAAAACAAACGAGCTGCTAAAATCATTTGTACAGGGTTGTTAAATGTATTAAAAAATAAGTGTACCCACAGGCAAAGAAAGATTACCCTGTAAACCTCCGGTATGCAGGCAAACAATACCGCTGCTGGGTTTAAAATAATTTTTTTTTATCTGATCCATTACGGCATACATCATTTTTGCGGTATAAATAAAATCTGTAGGAATATTGTATGCTCTATAAAAATCATTCATAAATTGTATGAGTTCATTATTATACCTGGCATAGCCGCCAAAATGATAATTAGCAAATATTTCCAGTTCTTTACTTTTTGTATTGCCTGTTAACAGTGCAATGCGGTCATTAATATCTGTCATATTTTTTATAGCGGGTATGGCTACAATGGTTTGTTCCGGTTTGTTACTCATAAGCAGTCCCGCCAAAGTAGTGGCAGTACCCACGCATGTACATATATGTGAAGCATTTTCCTGCGCAATTATATTTTGAATAAGAGAAGCACCTCTGGCACCATTTAAAGCAAAACCCCCTTCTGGTACTAACGTAAAGTTTCCAAATGCTCTTTTCAAATCCTGCATAAAGTTATCATCTGCCGTATCAGCATACATTTTTCGGGAAACAAATTTTAACTGCATGCCATATTCTTTGCATTTTAGTAAAGTATGAGAAAGTACTTTCGGTTGCTCACCTCTTACTATACCAATAGCTTTTAAGTTTTTTTCTTTACATAAATATGCGGTAGCTACCAGGTGGTTGGAGTATGCACCACCAAAGCTGAGCATGGTTTTATGATCTGTATGTATACACTCTTCAACAAAATAATGCAGTTTAAAAAGTTTATTGCCAGATACATCCGGGTGTATTTTATCTAATCTTGCAACCGTTAGGGTTATATTTTTATCTGTAATTAATGGGGAATTTAGCTTATCGAAAGATATATTTTGTATAGGCAAATGCATTTGTATTTATAAAGATAGTTTCCGTTATTTTTGTTATGATATGATGTAATGCAAAAAACGAAAATAGCGAATAAGATTTTACACGAATAATTTATATAAATAATGATAACACCTACTCTTGTAATATTAGCCGCAGGAATGGCAAGCCGCTATGGCAGTATGAAACAAACTGAAGGTTTTGGGCCAGATGGCGAAACGATAATGGACTATTCTATTTATGATGCTATACGAGCGGGATTTGGTAAAGTTGTATTTATCATTCGAAAAGATTCTGCAGATAATTTTAAAGCAATTTTTGATAAAAAGTTACAGGGAAAAATTGAGGTGGATTATGTATTTCAGGAAATAGATTCGTTTGTAGATAAACAATATTTACCAGAAGGCAGAACAAAACCATGGGGTACAGGCCATGCAATGCTTTGCGCAGCAAGGGCAGTTAACGAACCTTTTGCCATTATAAATGCAGATGACTTTTACGGCAAGGATGCTTTTGAAAAAGCAGCAGATTTTTTAAAATGCAAATGCAATGAAAAAGAATATGCGCTCATTGGGTATCAGCTATCCAAAACGCTGAGTGAGCATGGTACTGTAAGCAGGGGAGTGTGTGTTGTAAATGAATGGCAAAGATTATTTAATATTACCGAACGCACAAAAATTTATAGAAAAGATGCTAATATTGTTTACGAAGAAAATGATGAGTTTATGGTATTACCCGATGAAACAAGTGTTTCCATGAATTTCTGGTGTTTTCATCCAAATGTATTTACTACTACAAAAGATTTGTTTGCAAATTTTCCCAAAGAAAATATAGAAAATAGTAAAGCAGAATTTTTTATTCCGATTATTGCAGATTATTTTTTGGAAACAGTAGAAGGCACCATTGATGTGGTGAGGACAACTTCACAATGGTTTGGTGTAACTTATAAAGAAGATGCCGAGGGCGTAAGAAAAAGTTTGAATACTTTGATAGATGCAAATGAATACCCAAAAGCATTGTGGAAATAAACTTACATTACTATCAGTTTTTCTTTTAACTCTTCTAAAGCCCTGCTACTGTTTGTTAGGGCAGCAATTTTTTCTATTACTGATTCTACCACGGCATCCGGACAACTGGCACCGCTGCTTATTAATATTTTTACCGGAAATTTTTCCGGTAAAAAATAATTGCTTGTTTCTTCTTTATGCAGGTGAAGATTAAAATGTGTGATTGCGTTTTTAGAAATTATTTTGTCTGCAGCATTTATAAAATACGTGGGTAGTTTTTCTTCGCACAATTCTACAAGATGCGATGTGTTGCTGCTGTTATAACCACCTACCACTATGGCCAAATCTGCATCTTCTTTTAGTAAACCATACATGGCACTTTGGTTATCGTTGGTTGCATAGCAAAGGGTATCTTTTGTATCTGCAAAGCGGTCCGCAATAGCTGCATCAGCAAGGTTGTAACGTTGTACCATAACCTGTTTCAAAAAATCGGCTATTGCTTGTGTATCGCTGGCTAGCATGGTAGTTTGGTTTATAACGCCAATACGTTCCAAGTGTTTTGTAATATCAAATCCGTCAGAAAATCTTCCGGCAAACTCCACATAAAATTGACTGCTTTCTTTTTCTCCCGTTATGTATTTGCTTAATGCTATCGCTTCTTTCATATCATTTACTACCACTGTTGCTGTATTTTTTGCAGCGTGCGAAAATGTTGCACGTGTCTCTTCATGAGCAGGCTTGCCATGTACTACCACGGAGTAATTTTTTTTTGCTATCTGGTCTCCGCGGTTCCAAACTTTTTCTACAAATGGGCAGGTCGTATTGTATTTTTGGGTAGAAATGCCAATAGCATTTAAACGTTCTTCTATTTTTAAAGTAGTACCAAACGCAGGTATAATTACTACATCATCTTTGGTAAGTTCTTCGAAAGGTATTACCATATTGCCTTTAGAATCTTGTAAAAAACGTACACCACGTGCCTGCAAATCTGCATTTACCTGCGGGTTATGTATCATTTCGCTCAATAAAAAAATACGCTTGCCGGGGTTTTCATCAATGGTTTTAAAAGCAATTTCAATGGCATTTTCTACCCCGTAGCAAAAACCAAAATGACGTGCAAGATATAATTTTACATTTCCAAGATCCAGCAGGGTAGGTGTAAAATCTTTCTTCATTTTATCATCATCTCTGCGGCTGTTTTTTATTGAACTTATCAGCGGGCTTCTGTAGGTAGAAGGTATAGTAAATTGTTTCATTATGTAATTGTGCTGTAAAGATAATTATAGATTCATGGAAATGTATTATTAAAGCAATTAATGATGTTGTTCTTATCTTTTGCAGGTTTAGTCATTTAATTATAACGCTAAATATTTTTAGAATAAAATCTTTTGCTCATAGTTATTTTTGGCTTAATGAATTTGGCTATTGTTTTTTTACTATTTTGTATTATGACTTTTTCTCTTTTTCAGCAGCCATCGTTTTTAAACCAGAGTAATATTTATGAAGTAAACATTAGGCAATACACGCCAGAAGGTACTTTTAATGCTTTTGTAAAACACCTGCCCCGCCTGCATAGCATGGGTGTACACATACTTTGGTTAATGCCCGTGCACCCTATTGGTATTCTAAAAAGAAAAGGCACAATGGGTAGTTTTTATGCTGTAAAAGATCATACTGCTATAAACCCGGAGTTTGGTACTGAAGAAGAATTTACCAGCCTTATAATGTATGCGCATAGCCTGGGTATGAAAGTTATTTTAGACTGGGTAGCAAACCATGCAGCATGGGATCATTTATGGACGCTCACCAATCCCTCTTTTTTTGAATGCCATGAAGATGGAAGTTTTAAAGTGCCTTTTGATTGGGATGATGTAATACAAATAGATCACTCCAACACTCAGCAGCAGCAGGCTATGACAAATGCCATGCAATACTGGATAAGCAAATTTAATATTGATGGCTTTCGTGCAGATATGGCACACCTTACTCCTCTTCAATTCTGGAAAAATGCAAGAACAGTATTGGCTCCTTTAAAGAAGGATTTAATCTGGCTCGCCGAAACTGAAACCGCTGAATACAGTGAAGTATTTGACATTAATTATACGTGGAAATGGATGCACCTTACCGAAGATTATTACAAAGATAAAGTTGATTTTATGTCCCTTATAAATTTGTTGTATGAATACAGAGAAATTTATGCAGAAGATATTTTGCGAATGTTTTATACGAGTAACCACGATGAAAATAGCTGGAATGCTACAGAGTATGAAAAATATGGTAACCTTGCTAAAGCCTTTGCTGTATTCGATTGTACCTATAACAGCATCCCACTTATTTACAGCGGGCAGGAGCTACCCAACAAAAAAAAACTGGCTTTTTTTGAAAAAGATGTTATTGAATGGCAAGCCGATACAGCACTTCAGGATTTTTATAAAACATTACTTACGCTGCGAAGGCATAATACTGCAATAAGTGCAACTGGTAAAAACAATATTTCATTTTTACCTGATGGTTTTTCAAAAAATATACTGGCTTTTAGCATAGCTAAAAACAATGACAGTGTGTTGGTAATATTAAACCTGGGCAAATATTACAGTGAACAAAATTATATATTGGAAAATACCCGAGGCAATTTTAAAAATGTGTTTACAACAGAAGAAAATTTTATTTATAGCAATTTATTTGTTCAGTTAAAGAGTGGCGATTTTTTAATTTTAGAAAAAATAGAATAAGTAAAGTATAAAAAAACAAAGAAAATAAAACCAGAATAAAATAAATTTTCCTGATAATTATTTTCTTTGTTTTTTTTGTTGCGAATCAAAAAATATTTATTCATCTTCCAACGACAAAGGGTATTCATACATACCATCGTAGCCGGGGTAAAAACCACTTATTGTAATCGCTTTGTTATCAGCAATTGCTGTTTTTAATTCTTCGGTTGTTTTTACTATTTTATCATTTACTTTTAAGATAACAAAACTATCCTTCATCCTGGTTTGTTTATCAATAGCACCTTCTTTTATCTTCTTTACAATAACCCCCCCGGGCACGCCATATTCTTTTGCTTTCTTAGGATCAAGTGTCACAAAATCTGCACCCAGTTTATCTGCTGCTACTTCACCTTTTACCACATCAAAATTTCCTGCTTTGTTTTTTAAGCCTACTATCACGGTGTTTTCTTTTCCATTTCTCAAAAAAGAAAGATTTACTTTATCACCGGGTTTATAGCGGCTCACCTGCTCCTGCATTTCTGCACCGCTGGTTACTGGTACATCGCCTACTTTGGTAATAATATCCCCTTTACGCACACCTGCTGCAAAAGCACCACCATCTTTAGGAGCATCCTGTGTATATATTCCAAAAGCATCAAGAGGAATATTTGCCTTCTTTTTTTCCTCATCACTCATATCACTTGCCGGTGCGTATTGTATACCCAAGTAAGCTCTTTGCACTGTACCAAATTTAATAATATCATCTACCACTTTTTTTACAATATTTACAGGGATAGCATAAGAGTATCCACTATAATACCCTGTAGGAGATGCAATGGCAGAGTTTATTCCTACTATCTTTCCATCTGTATTTACCAATGCGCCACCACTATTACCCATATTAACTGCGGCATCTGTCTGTATAAAAGATTCTACCCCAACGTTACCTGCTTTATCTTTATTAAGACCCAGACTTCGGGATTTTGCACTAACTATACCAGCGGTAACTGTAGTTTCTAGATTAAGCGGATAGCCAATTGCCAATACCCATTGCCCTATTCTAAGCTCATCGCTATTACCATAAATAAGATAGGGCAACCCCGTAGATTCTACTTTTATTACAGCAAGATCATAAGCAGGATCTGTACCAATAACTTTTGCCTTATAGGTTTTTTTATTGCTAAGGGTAACTGTTATTTCGTCAGCATTTGCCACTACATGATTATTTGTTACAATAAAACCATCTTCACTTATTAATACACCAGATCCTGATGCCCTTTGTTCAGGAATAGTATTATTTCTCCTGCCAAAAAATTGTTGAAACATGTCATCATCTCCAAACATATCACCAAAAGGATTTTGCTGTTGCTGGGATTTTGGTAAATTATTATTTACCTGCTTTGCATTTGTTTTAGTTTTTATATGCACTACAGCAGGTGTGGCTGCTGCTGCCGGGGCTGTAAAATCTACAGCACCAGGCGGCGTTCCGGCTCCATCATTAAAGCCTGTATATTTTCCGTAATTTGAAGGCATTATACCTGCCTGTTGTCCACCAAAAGTGGATTGCGATTTCATATATTTACCGTAACCCCACACTACGCCTATTGTTGTAAGAGCGCTTATGACAACAGTAAATGCTATTTGTTTAAATTTCATTTTATCTCTTTAGTTTTATTTTATAAAATTAAGACTTTACATACAAATTCAAATTACGTGACTTTGTATTGTAAAGTAACGACAGGCTAATAAAAAGCTATTTACCAGTTACAGTATTTAACAATAAATTAGAAGGTATTTTTCAAATAACATTAAATATATTTATGTCGGTCCTTTAATTATTATAATTATACAACATAACGTTTTGCTCTGTAAAAACTGTTTTTGTAATAAATGAAAACTACACCTGCTTATAAAAAGTAAATTTTTTTCCTATTTTGTTGTTATTGTTTTTAATGCTATTATTTTTATGCTAAAACTCTTTTTCACATTTTATCTTTTTTATTATAGCTTCGCTTCTTAATGCAACTATCTACAAAACATTTAATAGGCATTAAACAACTATCTACGGAAGATATATCCCTTATTCTTTCAACAGCATCACAATTCAAAGAAATTTTACAGCGTCCCGTAAAAAAAGTTCCTTCGTTAAGAGATATAACCATTGTTAATCTTTTTTACGAAAACAGCACCCGTACAAGAATTTCATTTGAGCTTGCAGAAAAAAGACTGGGTGCCGATACTATTAATTTTGCTGCATCATCTTCTTCAGTATCCAAAGGAGAAACCTTGCTGGATACTGTAAATAATATTCTTAGTATGAAGGTTGATATGGTGGTAATGCGACACCATGCAAGCGGTGCAGCGCATTTTCTTGCAAAACACTTACCTCATACGGCTATTGTAAATGCCGGGGATGGTACTAATGAGCATCCCACCCAGGCATTGTTAGATGCTTTTTCCATAAAGGAAAAAACCGGTGGGTTGCAGGGGAAAAAAGTTGTGCTGGTAGGAGATATTATGCACTCCCGTGTGGCATTAAGCAATATTTACCTGCTAAAAAAAATGGGTGCAGATGTAATGGTGGCTGGCCCTCCAACGCTTATTCCAAAATATATAGCGCAGGCTTTTGATGTAAAAGTAGAATATGATCTTAAAAAAGCACTGCAATGGTGCGATGTAGCTAACGTATTGCGAATACAGCTGGAGCGGCAAAAGAAAGTATTGTTCTCCACATTGCGGGAGTATAATTTAAGTTACGGTATTACAAAAAAAATACTGGACAGTTTAAAAAAAGAAATAATCATTATGCACCCTGGCCCCGTAAACCGTGGTGTGGAAATAGACAGTGAAGTAGCTGATGGCAATAGTTCTATCATATTGCAACAGGTGGAAAACGGCGTGGCTGTGAGAATGGCAGTGTTGTATTTACTTGCAGGAGGTAAAAATGTTTCCAGCTAAAGAGAACAGTTACACATTCTGTAATAGTAAGCGTAATTCATTTTACTCTATATTTATACAACAATTCATTAATAAAATAACTCGAATTTTATTAGTAATAAAAAATTCATCTAAAATTATTATTATCTATTTTACTATTATTTATAAACATTATGCGCATCTGCTTATTCCCCGGTACTTTTGACCCTGTTACCCTTGGCCATACAGATATTATAGACAGGGCATTACCACTATTTGATAAAGTAGTAATTGGCATAGGTCGAAACATAAATAAAGTGCCCATGTTTTCCGAAGAGCAACGGGTAGAATGGCTAAGAGAAATTTATGCAGATAATGATAAAGTAGAAGCGGTGGTTTACGAAGGACTTACTGTAGATTGCTGCAAAGAAATTGGAGCCGATTTTATTCTCAGAGGCATCCGTTATGTAAATGATTTTGAGTACGAAAAAGCTATTGCAGATATGAACCGCAGCCTTGCCCACAAAGTAGAAACTATTTTTCTTACCTGCCTGCCACAATTTACTTCGGTAGCATCTACACTCGTAAGAGATGTGCTGCGCAACGGCGGCGATGTTTCTAAATTTTTGCCCGAGGCAGTAAATAAAACCATTAAAAATTCTCCCGTACGTGTCAAGTAAAATCATTTGGTTCAATAAAAATTTATCTATTGCAGATTTAACCATTACCCCAAACACAATGGGTATAGCACTTGGCATGAAATGGTACGAATTAGGTGACGATTTTTTAAAAATAAGTATGCCGGTAGATGAGCGTACAAAACAACCTTATGGTTTGCTGCATGGTGGTGCAAGTTGTGCCCTTGCAGAAACTGCGGGCAGCGTTGCCTCTTACTTTGTACTGGATCCTTCAAAATTTATATGCGTAGGGTTAGAAATAAATGCAAACCATTTACGAGCGGTAAAAGATGGAATAGTAATAGCCACAGCAAAAGCCCTGCACCTGGGTAGTACCACGCATGTATGGGATATAAAAATACATGATGAAAGAGAGCGGCTCGTTTGTGTAAGCAGGCTTACTGTTGCAATATTACGAAGCAGAAATATTTAATTTTTTTTATGATATTTCTTATGGCTCGTCTATAAATGCATGTACAATATCTTTTATATTTTGGTAAGTATTTTCCATAGGCATATTAATATTAATGCTTTTTACCCACTTCACTTCGGTAATATCTTCTATAGCCTGAGCTGCTAATTTTTGAGGAGCACAACAGGTAAAATAAAACCAATGGCTTATTTTTAAAATGTCTTTATCTTCTTCAGTATAAATATGGTAGGTTTCGCCAATTTTTTTATGCAACGTTAAATTGTTTACACCCGTTTCTTCTTCTATTTCTCTTTGTGCACATATCTCTGGCGTTTCGGCTGTTTCCATTTTTCCTTTTGGTAAATCCCATTTCCCCCGCCTATAAATAAATAATATATCTTTCTCCTCATTTAATACTACGCCACCGGCAGCTTGTATAATTTTAAACTCATTAAAAAAATCTTTTCTTACTGCAGCCATATCTTTTCGTACAATAAGCGCAGCAGTCATTTTTTCATCTTTTAAGTTTTCTATCAACGCCACTGCATTTATGATATCGCTTTCATCAAAAAAGATTAGGTCTTTTTTTGTAGAAAGATATTTTAGTTTGTCGGTAAGTTTATCGGTTATATGAATGACTTTTTCTCCGGAAAATATTTTTATTTGCATGGGATAAAATTTTATAAGATAAAAATAAAGGATTGCATGCAGATGCCGTTTAACTTTGTTTGATTACCACCATAAATTTTAAACCAGTCATGACATCTGCCGCAGGCGCTATAGCCGAAAAATTATTACAAATAAATGCTGTAAAACTTAATATAGAAAATCCCTACACATGGGCAAGCGGCTGGAAAAGCCCTGTATACTGCGATAACAGGCGTGCATTGGGTTATCCGTATGTGCGGGACTTTATTAAAAGCGAATTGTGTGCTGTAATTTTTGAGCATTTTGCTGGAGCAGAAAATATTGCAGGCGTGGCTACAGCAGGTATTAGCTGGGGTGCAATGGCTGCAGACCAGTTAAAACTTCCGTTTATGTATGTGCGCCCAAAACCAAAGGAGCATGGCATGGGCAACCAGATTGAAGGTGCCTGGGAAAAAGGACAGCGGATTATTGTAATAGAAGATTTAATATCTTCCGGTAAAAGCAGTTTACAAGTATGCGAAGTGTTGCAAAAAGAAGGATTAATTATTGAAGGGATGGTAAGTATTTTTAATTACGGTTTTCCAGAGGCAGATGAGGCCTTTAAAAATGCAGGAATAAAATTATATTCACTAAGTACTTATGAGCATCTTATACAAATAGCTGAAGATAAAAATAGGGTAACTGCCGGGCAATTACATTCTTTAAAAGAATGGCGCCACGATCCTTCCAACTGGGGGAGGTAATCCTAACAGTAGTAAAATTTTAGTAAATCATTTTTAATTGCTTTAAAATTTTCTTAAATAGAGTGTGGCAACCTGTTAAATATTTTATTTACTGTTTCCATCTTCTTTTTTTATGTATTTTTATTTTAAAATAAACAAACTTTTGTATGAAACACTTTAAATTAACTTTTATAGCATTATTTGCCATTATAATTTCATGTTTTGCACAACAAAAAACTACAGATAAGGCCATAATAAAAACACCCACTATGCAGTGTGAACAATGCAAAAGTAAAATTGAAAAAGCTTTATTTAAGCAGGATGGTATAACTGCATATAAAGTAGATCTTAAGAAAAAAACTACTACTGTTTCGTGGATTACAGATCGTACCAATATTGAAAATATAAAAACAATGATCGCTAATGCTGGCTACAATGCAGATGATGTACTAGCAGATGAAACCGCTTACAAGCGCTTGCCGGCCTGTTGCAAAAAACCTGATGTTGTGCCAGCAAAAAAACCATAAAAATTGACAATGTAGTCAAAAATGGTTGGTAAAAACTTTTAAAAAGCATATTGGAAAAGGGTTTCAATTGACTAAATTGAAACCCTTTTCAATTTTATTATTATGATAAAAAAAATCATGCTGGGGCTGCGGAAGTAATGATGT
>JANXXM010000140.1 GCA_025350645.1 Ferruginibacter sp. | reverse complement strand
ACATCATTACTTCCGCAGCCCCAGCATGATTTTTTTTATCATAATAATAAAATTGAAAAGGGTTTCAATTTAGTCAATTGAAACCCTTTTCCAATATGCTTTTTAAAAGTTTTTACCAACCATTTTTGACTACATTGTCTTTTTTCTTTTTCTTTTTCAATCCGTTCATTACTTCGCTTTCGCTTTTCAATGGAGGATCTTCTTTCTTTTTTACATACATTTCAAACTCCCGGCATTTTTTTGAATCAGCTTTCAGGGCAACTTTTATTTTTACTTTTTCTTTTGCAAAATCTGCAGGAATAAAAATACTGTTGCCATGAAAAACAGCATCTTCACAGGTAAATAAAATTCGGGTAGAATCTAATGGAATGTAATGCCCATTGGTCATGAGCCCATCTATGTTTATGTAATTGTAAGTACCCTTTTTTAAACTGTCTGTATACAAATTCACAAAAAGACTATCAATTCTTTGTGCAGTAGTTGCCAGGGAAATAATAAAAAGAAGAGCAGATAAAATTATTTTCAATGTATTAATTTTTTGTAAAGTTGTGACTTTACTATTTGTTTAAAGTTAAAGCGGTCATAATATCCCAAAATTAAAAAGAAAGCTATTTCAAAATTTAAACGATTGCAAATTAAACTTGTAGAAATGGATTAGCTTTTCAATTTTGAAATGTATGTAATAACGGAGGCGGGTTCGTTTACGGAGACCAGCTTGAGCAAGCTCAGCTTGACACTAAAACTGTATCAAACTTTTATCATTTGCAAAGAGCTTAAAATTTATTTTATTCGCAGTATGCTGTGTATGAGCGCCTCAAAATGAAATACACTTCAAAATTTTGAGACAGGCTCATTTTTAAAGCCTACTTAAAGTTTCCTTTAAATTCATTTTTAAATTTTATAAAATCCGGTATAGATACATTCTGTACATAAGAATTGCTAGGGTTGTGTGCAACATATTCCTGGTGATAATCTTCTGCAGGATAAAATTTTACAAAAGGCACTACTTCAGTTACAATTTTATTTCTGTATTTTTTGGCGTCCGTCAGTTTTTTTATTTCTGCATTTATAATATTTTTTTCAGTTTCATTTCTGTAAAATGCTACAGAGCGGTATTCGGTACCCACATCATTTCCCTGCCTGTTAAGGGTTGTAGGATCCTGACTGGCAAAAAAAGCTGCCACCAGCGTTGTATAAGAAATTTTTGAGGCATCGTAAAATACATTTACGGTTTCTGCATGCCCTGTGTTGCCACTGGCTACTTTCTCATAAGTGGGGTCTGTAGTTTTTCCACCTGCATAGCCAGATACTGCATCCCGTACACCAGCCAGGCTTTGAAAAACTATTTCGTTATGCCAGAAACAACCTGATGCAAAAGTGGCTATTGCCTCACCTGCCATAGGTTTTGTGGATGTAGCAACCGGTATTTTAGTATCCTTGTTTTGCGTATAAGCACAAGAAGTAAATAAGCATATAGCAATTGCTGTTGATAATATAAATTTCATTTTTAAAGTTTTAGATTTTTTATAAACGTTTTTTGATGGTAAAAAGTTTCTTATGTAAAGTTCTTTAACAATTACCATTTAATTGCTGTTGTACAAAAATATTACCTGTAAATTAGCAAAGTATAAACAGCATTTCTTCTTTTAAAAATGAGGCATTGGAGCACAATATCCCGTTAGATGATGTAAGCAATATTTTCTTTATAGGCATAGCGGGTACGGGTATGAGCGCACTGGCACAATACCTTGGTGGCACGGGCAAGCAGGTAAGCGGCAGCGATCGTTATTTTTTACCGGAAGAATACAATGAAACGAAAAACAAACTGGAAGCAGAAGGTATAAAGTGTTTCGCTCAAAATGGAGAAGGTATTACCCGTGCTACAGAATTGGTTATTGTATCCACCGCTGTTGAAGACGCTGTTGCAGAAGTAAAAAAAGCTTTATCGTTACATATTCCTATAATAAAAAGAAGTGATTTGCTTGCACTGATAGCCGCTACAAAACGAACTATTGCGGTGGGCGGCACATCTGGTAAAAGTACAACCAGTGGTATGCTTTTTCAAATATTACAAACTGCGGGTATGAAGCCAAGCATCATTAGCGGCGCAGGTTTGGTAAATATTATTAAGCAAGGCAAAATAGGAAATGCGCAGGTAGGAAAAGGGGAGTGGCTCATTATAGAAGCTGATGAAAGTGATGGTTCTATTGTAAAATATCATCCGGAAATAGGGTTGCTGTTAAACATTGATAAAGATCACCAGGAAACAAAAGAATTGTTAGAAATATTTTCTGTTTTCAAAAAAAATACAGCCGGTACATTTATCGTAAACCAATCTAATAAATTATCCAGGCTACTTTCTGTAAATATTGCTAAAGATTTTTCATCGGATGAAAATGAAGCGGGATATACTGCAAAAAATTTAATACAACAAGGGCTTAGTATAAATTTTACCATCAATGATTTTCCTTTTCAGTTAAACAGCATTGGCAAACATAATATGGAAAATGCGCTTGCGGCAGCGGCCGTGGCAAACAGTATTGGCGTATCGCTGCAAGATTGTGCAAAAGGCCTACATCAGTATGAAGGTATTTACCGCCGCCACCAGTTATTGGGCGAAAAAAATGGCGTAAAAGTTATAGATGATTATGCCCATAACCCTGCAAAATGTTCCGCATCTATTGCTGCATGCCAGCCGGTTGCAAAAAAAGTTATTGCATGGTTTCAGCCCCACGGATATGGACCCACAAAGTTTTTAAAGGATGATTTTGTGCAGGAAATATCTGCCATACTGCGGCCACAGGATGAAATATGGATGAGCGAAATCTTTTATGGAGGTGGCACAGCGGTAAAAGATATATCTGCAAATGATCTTATAAAAGAAATAAAGGGATTGGGCAAAAATGCATTTTTTGTTGAAGACAGAAATGAATTACTGGAAAATATAAGAAATCATATAACAGATGATTGCGTTATTTTACTGATGGGCGCAAGAGACCCGGGGCTGGAGGCATTCAGTAAAAAACTGTATGAAGATTTATAGAAAATAAAAATTTATGCCATTGCTAAAATTGCATTATTGCGCTTGGTAAAAACAGGATTTCTTAACATCAGAATTTTTAAAATACTTGACAATACTTTTTATAAATATAGCCCAGCTGGTAAATGTGAGAGAAAGCGCAATATTACTTCGGGGGGAAGCTTTGAGCCAATTGCCGGTAATAGAAGATGCTTATTTATTAATAGAAGATGGCATGATAGCCGCCTATGGAAAAATGTATGAGCTGGAAATAAATATCCCTAAGCTTCCAAAAAATATTGAAGATGTAGCCGGTAGGTTTATTATGCCTTGCTGGTGCGATAGCCATACCCACCTTGTATTTGCGGGCACCAGAGAAAATGAGTTTATTGATAAAATAAACGGATTAAGTTACGCAGAAATAGCAGCAAACGGCGGAGGTATTTTAAACTCTGCAAAAAAGGTAAATGATGCCAGCGAAGACCAACTATATGAAACCGCTATGCAGCGGGTACATGAAGTGGCAAAGCTCGGTACGGGGGCATTAGAAATAAAAAGTGGTTATGGATTATCGTTAGCTGCAGAATTAAAAATGCTTCGGGTAATAAAAAAAATAAAGCAACAAAGCGATCTTACCATAAAAGCAACTTTTTTGGGAGCGCATACTTTTCCATTGGCATACAAAGAAAATCACGAAGATTACCTTAATCTTATAATAAACGAAATGCTGCCGGCAATTGCATCAGAAAAACTGGCAGATTTTGTAGATGTATTTTGTGAAAATGGTTTTTTCTCTACTGAAGAAACAGATAAAATTTGCCAGGCAGGAAAAGTATATGGATTAAAACCAAAATTACATGTAAACCAATTGAACAGTATTGGAGGAATAGAAACCGGAATAAAAAATAATGCCGTTTCGCTGGATCATCTGGAAACTTTAACGGAAAAAGACATAAAATTATTAGGGAACTTTAAAGGCTGCAGTACATTACTTCCCACCGCAGCTTTTTTTCTGCGAATGCCATACCAGCCTGCCCGTGCGCTTATACATGCAGGTGCAGCTATTGTACTAGCATCAGATTATAACCCGGGTTCATCGCCATCCGGCAATATGAATTTTGTAACCTCACTCAGTTGTATTCAAATGAAAATGCTGCCACAAGAAGTTGTAAATGCAGCTACCATAAACGGTGCATTTGCTATAGAGTGCGAAAAAGAAAATGGCAGTATTACTTTAGGAAAAAAAGCAAACATAATCATCACAAAAAAAATACCATCCCTTGCATATTTGTTTTATAGCTTTGGTACAAATAACATAGACCGGGTAATGATTAAAGGAAATTTCGTTTTGTAATTAATAATTTTTATTGAAAAAAGTACACTGTTTTAAAGTTTTTGAAATCTCACACTTAACCAAAGTATAAATTATACTCTATGAATCACTTTAAATTTTACAACAAAAAAGATATTGTATCGCTTACAAAACTTCGGCGTTTTGAAACTAAACTTGGAGAGCGTATACAGCATTTAAAAGGAAGCGAATGGCCGGAAGCATTGCAGCAATCATCTGCAAATTACGTGCTGGTGGGCATTCCGGAAGATATTGGTGTAAAAGCAAATTATGGCACAGGCGGTGCGGATACCAACTGGTACCCTTTTCTTCACGCTTTTTTAAATATACAAAGCAATGATTTTTGCAGCGGAGAAGATATATTGTTGCTGGGTCATTTTGATTTTGGCGATTTAAAATACCTCATAGAAAATAATGCCGGCAGCGAAGCAGAAAAAATTGATGCTTACCGGCATGCCATAAATACCATAGACGATGAAGTGGAAAATCTTACAAAGTTTATAGCTGCTGCCAACAAAATACCCATAGTAATTGGCGGTGGCCACAACAACGCTTACCCTGTAATAAAAGGCGTGGCAAAAGGTTTACAAAAGGCAGAAATTATTCCGCTTGCACAAATAAATGCTATAAATATAGATGCCCATTGCGATTACAGAACAATGGAAGGCAGGCATAGCGGTAATGCATTTCGGTATGCAGAAAGTGACGGCTACCTGGGTAAATACAGCATTACAGGTATACAGGAAAATTACATTTCACAAAATGTACTGGCAGATATTTCTATAAACCCATTTATACAATACAATACTTTTGAAGATATTTTTATAAGAGAAAAAAAAACCTGGATGCAGGCGCTGGCGCAGGCAATAAGTTTTACTGAAGATAATTTTACTGGATTGGAGCTGGATGTTGATGCAGTAGAAAATATACTAAGTAGTGCCTGTACACCTGCAGGCATTTCTGTTTTGCAAGCCCGGCAATACATAAGGCTGGCAGCTTCTGGTGCAAGAGTGGCTTACCTGCATATTTGCGAAAGTGCATCGCAACTGGCAGATGGAAGAAAAGAAGAAAATACTGGTAAATTACTTAGCTGCCTGGTAAGCGATTTTATAAAAGCAATGAACGAACGTTAGTAAAAAAATACTTTATAATTACATCACTATTAATATTTTATAGTAAATTTACCTAAAATTATTTTTAAAATTACGTACTTTTCCGATTGTTTTTTTTATTCATATTATATAAATTGCACTCTTAAATTGTACAATGCCATTTAACGATTATTTTATTAAGACTTCTACCAAAGATTATATTGAGGGTTACCCAAAACCCCCAAAGTATATGATGACAGACCGTATGTACAATATCTGCATAGGTTTTGCTGTTACCGCATTATTAGCATCTGCACTTCTTGCCTACATAAGTATATCCCGTATAAATGCAAGATCCGTTCATTCTTCCCCAGTAAACACACCAACTGCCACAACCCCTGCAGCAAAAAATTAATGTCATTTTACCATTGTAACAATTTGCTTTTAAAACATGTACAGGCAAAAAACTTTTCCTAATTATTGTTATATCTTCAACACATAAAAGCTGTTTACTTTTATTAAAAATTATTTATGAGTATTAAGTTTAGATTAATAGTAATGAATTTTTTGCAATTTTTTGTTTGGGGTTCGTGGTTAATAACAATTGGGGCTTACTGGTTTCAAAATAAACACTGGCCTGGAGATAAATTTGGTATTATATTTTCGACCATGGGAATTGCCTCCCTTTTTATGCCTGCACTTACAGGTATTATTGCAGATAAATTTGTAAACGCAGAAAAATTGTACGGTATCTGTCATATTGGTGGTGCCATTGTTTTATTCTGCCTTCCTATGGTAGCCGATCCATCTATATTTTTTTGGGTTATACTTTTAAATATGATGTTCTATATGCCTACCATTTCGTTGTCTATCGCTGTGGCTTATTCTGCGCTTAAAAATAAAGATAAAGATATTGTAAAAAATTATCCTCCTATAAGAGTGTGGGGTACTATCGGTTTTATTGCTGCATTGTGGACGGTGAGCCTGATGGGTTTTGAAACTTCTGCATACCAGTTTTATGTAGCTTCTGTGGCATCTTTATTTTTAGGAATATATGCTTTTACTTTACCTGCATGCCCGCCAAAACTTGCAGTTACAAAGTCATCTTCCTGGGTGAATGTATTTGGATTGAATTCTTTTTCTTTATTTAAAAATAAAAAGATGGCAATGTTTTTTATTTTTTCGATGTTGCTTGGTGCGGCGTTGCAATTAACTAATGCTTATGGCGATACTTTTTTGCACGATTTTGCAAATGTAGAGGCATATAAAAATCTTACAGCAGTAAAATATCCTGCCATCATCATGTCTATCTCTCAAATCTCTGAAACCTTATTTATTCTTGCCATACCTTTTTTTTTAAGACGGTTTGGAATAAAACAAGTCATGTTTTTTAGCATGCTGGCATGGGTATTACGATTTGGTTTATTTGCTTACGGCAACCCTGGCAGCGGTTTGTGGATGATTATCCTTTCCTGTATTGTATACGGAATGGCTTTCGATTTCTTCAATATATCCGGCTCCCTGTTTGTGGAAACCCAAAGTGACCCGGCAATACGGGCAAGTGCACAGGGTGTATTTATGATGATGACAAACGGAGTAGGAGCAGTACTGGGCAGTACCATAAGCGGGTATGTTATACAACATTTTTATACCAATGCTGCCGGTGGTAAAGAGTGGCAAAGCATCTGGCTTGCCTTTGCAGGATATGCACTGGTAATAGCTGTTCTATTTGTGTTTCTTTTTAAACATGAACATAAACGTGGCGAGGATGATAGTAGAAAAGTTACAGCACATTAATTAAAAATAAAAAAGCTGACAGATAAAAAATGTTATAAATTTTCTGCCATTTTTAAAACATCGGCTTCCATTTGTTTTTTATGAGCTGTTAGTTTTTCAGCAAGTGCATCATCTGCAGTGGCTAATATTTGTGCAGCAAGAATGCCGGCATTCTTTGCAGCATTTAATGCTACGGTAGCAACTGGCACACCATTGGGCATTTGTAAAATAGAAAGTATAGAATCCCATCCATCAATAGAATTAGAAGATTTTACTGGTACACCTATAACGGGCAATGTAGTATAAGCGGCCACCATGCCTGGCAAATGTGCAGCACCGCCTGCCCCTGCAATAATAACTTTTATACCTTTTGATTTTGCCTCAGTAGCGTAAGTGCGCATACGATCTGGTGTGCGGTGTGCACTCACAACTGTAAGATCATATTCCAGCCCAAAACTTTTTAAAACATCCGCAGCATCCTGCATTATTGTAAGATCACTTTTACTACCCATTATAATTGCTATTTGTGGAGGCATTTCTAAATTATGTATTATGAATGATGAATTCCTGCAAGTTAATAATCTGTTTTGAATGTGTAGATGTTTTGATTTTAATACTAAATACTAAATATTTAATGCTCAATACTCACTACTAATTCGCCCTGCAATCTTTTTAATTCAGTCTCGGCTACTTTGGTATCATAGCGTGCGGCTATAAGCCTGTTGTAGGCATCTTCAAGGCTTTTTTGTGTTTCCCTTAATTCCAGCGATGTGGTTATGCCCAGCCTCAAACGTTCGCTCGAAATAAATACATTTTCTTTTGCCAGTATAATATTTTCTTCTTCCAGCGCTAGGGTTTTTTGCTGTAGCAAATAATCTTTGTATGCACGGCTAATGGCTATGTCAGTCTTAAATTTTTCGAAATCGTATTTCAGTTCCTGGTACTTAATATCCAGCTGGGCCTGCTTTATTTGCCTGCGTACCGCAAAGCCATTAAAGACGGGTACACTTATACCAAGCCCATAATTAAGCCCTCTTGTTTGATTAAATAACGGTGTAAAATTATTTACTACAACAGCATTGTTGGTACGGCTGAAATTGTAACCCGTATTAAAAGTTACTATAGGAAAAAGATCTGCTTTTTTTTCTTTTAATGCAAGGTTTGAAATAGTAATATTTTGCCTTGCTAACAGTAATGCCGGGTTATTTTTTTCGGCATTGTACAATACATCTGTTACTATTATATTTTTATCAAAAGGAATGCTGTCAGCTACATCATAATCTGTACCCTGTTTAAAAGAAAGCAAAAGATTTAGTTGTTCTTTTAATTGTTCCTGCAAGGTTAGCTGCTTTAACCTAGCCGCTTTTTGTGCATTGAGATCAACTTTTGCCTGCAGCAATTCCGGCTTGGCACCCAGCCCAACAGAAAGTTTTTTTTCTGCCAGTGCAGCTCTTTCCACATTTAGTTTCATTTGCTCATCAATAGCTTTTAGCTGTTGTTTCTGGCGCACAATATTGTAATAAGTTGTTATTACACTGGCAATCGTATTTACAAGCTGGTTCTTTATATTTAGTTCGCCAAGGCGTACAAACTGCGCCAGTTTTTCTTTTGTCGCAAAAAGCTTAAAGCCATCAAACAGTGTCCAGTTAAGGGTTACAGCAGCATTAATATTATCGGTACGCAGGCCTGTTGCATTTCGTTTACTACCATCTGCAAGGCGCTGGTTGGTAGCATTATTATTAAAAGATAAGCCTGTGGCAGCATTTACCCTAGGTAAAAAAGCTGCATAAGCATACTTATTATCCAGTGCATACGCAGCACTATCATTTCTTAAAAGCCTAATATCAAAATTATTTTTTAATGCCGCTGCTATGGCGTCATCTACCGTAAGCATTTGCTGCGCATATAATTTTGAAAATGGCAGCAAAAGTAATAAAACAACTTTAAGCAATTTTCTCATCCTCATTATTTATTTTAGTTGTTGTAAGGGTATCATTATCCAGTTCGCTTTTTTTCTTTTTAGAAGATAAATAGGAATATACTGCGGGCACAATAAATAAAGTAAGTATGAGTGAAAAAATGATACCTCCTACAATAACGATACCCAACGGTATGCGGCTGGTGGCTGCATCTCCAATAGATAATGCCAATGGCAATGCACCCAGGCTCATGGCCAGGCTCGTCATTAATATCGGGCGAAACCGGGAAACAGCAGCATCAATTACTGCTTCAACTTTTTTCTCCCCGACCAGTTGTTTTTTATTGGCGAATTCTACTATCAATATTCCGTTTTTAGTAACCAATCCAATAAGCATTATCATACCTATCTGCGAAAAAATATTTATGGTTTGCCCAAATATCCACAACGATAAAACGGCGCCAGCCAATGCCAGTGGTACCGTTATCATAATAATAAAAGGATCTACAAAACTTTCGAACTGTGCAGCCAGTACTAAAAATATTAATGCTAGTGCAAGAAAAAATGCGAAATAAGTATTGCCACTGCTTTCTGCATAATCTCTGGATGTACCGGTAAGAGATGTTTTAAAACTATCATCCAGTACACTATCTGCAATTGCCCGTATAGCTTTTATGCCATCGCCTACCGTTTTACCAGGGGCGAGGTTTGCAGAAATAGTAGCAGAACGAAAACGGTTAAAGTGATATAACGTAGGCGGGGTAACATCTTCCGTTATATTCAATAAATTGATGAGTGATATAGCTTCCCCTTTATTATTGGTAACAAAAATATTTTTGAGGTCGCCGGGATCGTCCCTGTTAAATCTTTCTACCTGCCCCAGCACCTGGTATTGTTTACCATCTTTTGTAAAATAACCCATGCGCTGGTTGCTTAGTGCAAGTTGTAATGTTTGCGATATATCTTGTATAGAAATGCCTAGTTCACTGGCTTTGAGCCGATCTATATTAATTCTTATTTCTGGTTTATTAAATTTAAGATCTGCATCCACACCGATAAGTACATCACTTTTTTGTGCAGCATCCAGTATTTTTGGCAAGGCTGCTTTTAATTTTTCGGAATTGGTATTTTGCAATACAAATTGTACAGGCTGGCCGCTGCGCCTATTTACAGATATGGTTTGATCTTGTATAGCAAAAGATCTGCCTTCATTAAACTTAGGCAGTTTTTTACTGATGGCATTTACAATATCCTGCTGGCTGCGTACCCGCTCATGCGGACTAACAAGTGCTACTCGTACAAAACCAGAGTTGGTAGCACCAGATGCAAAGCCGGGTGCCGTCATACTGGTAATGTATCTTTTCTCTGGCAAAGAATCTACCAGAAAAGTGCTTAACTTTTCAATATATTTATCCATGGCATCGTACGAAGTGCCTTCTGGTGCTGTTATCTGCAGCCTGAACTGGCTTTTATCTTCCATTGGTGCAAGCTCGGATTGTAAGGTGCGCCCCACAAAAAAGATAATTCCAAAACAAATAAAAATAATGGGAAGTGCAACCCAGCGTACCCTCATAAAAGTGGCCAGCATATTTCTATAACCATTTTCCATACCGGTAAAAAATGGTTCGGTTTTTATGTAAAATTTAGAGTGCTTATGTACTTTGCGGGAAAGTTTTACATTGAGTACCGGTGTAAGTGTAAGAGAAACAAATGCTGAAATTAATACTGCTCCTGCTACCACAATACCAAACTCCCTAAACAACCTGCCCACAAAACCCTGTAAAAATAT
>JANXXM010000131.1 GCA_025350645.1 Ferruginibacter sp. | reverse complement strand
ATATTTTTCCGCAAGGCCTGCAAGCCCCCGTACATGGTCTATATGCTCATGAGATACAAAAATGGCTTTTACATTTTTCATAGAAAGTTGCAACCTTTCCATGCGCCTTTCTGTTTCCCGACAGGATAAGCCGGCATCTACCAATATTGCCTCTTTGCTGTTGCCAATATAATAGCAATTGCCATTACTGCCACTGTTGAGAGATGTAATTTGTAAAGACATATTACACAAAGAAAGCTAAAGATTTTGGTAATTCTAATAATAGGTAAGTGGCTTTTATAAATTTCTTTTAAATTTATCTGCATACCTTTTGCATTATTTTAGGAGATTGTTTTTTTTCATTTTACTTTTACGCCGATTGAAAAAAAGCAGGGCAATTTGTTCTTCTTCTACAGGCTAATTAATCAGCATTTTTAATAGTCTTCATAAAAATAATAATTACCATGGTTGATGTTATTCTGGGAATGCAGTGGGGCGATGAAGGAAAAGGAAAAATTGTAGATTATTTTGCCAAAGATTATGATGTGGTGGCAAGGTTTCAAGGAGGGCCAAATGCAGGGCATACCCTGTATGTAGGGGATAAAAAAATAGTATTACATCAAATACCAAGTGGTATTTTTCATGAAGAAAAAATAAATCTTATTGGTAATGGTGTGGTATTGGATGCTGTAACACTCAAAAAAGAATGCGAAACAGTGGCAGGCTTTGGGGTAGATTACAAAAAAAATCTTTTTATAAGTGAGCGCACACACCTTATATTGCCTACGCACAGGGCGCTGGATAAAGCCAGTGAGTTATCTAAAGGTGTAGAAAAAATAGGCAGTACGCTCAAAGGAATAGGGCCTGCATACATGGATAAAACAGGCAGAAATGCATTAAGAGTAGGTGATTTACTAGATAAAAATTTTACTACTCAGTATATTAAACTGCGGATGAAACATCAGCGTTTACTGGATAATTTTAATTTTGCAGAAGAAATAACCTCGTGGGAAGAAGAGTTTTTTGAAGCATTGGAATTTTTACGGGAACTTAAAATAGTGAATGGGGAATATTTTATAAATGATAAAATAGACGCAGGTAAAAGAGTACTTGCAGAAGGGGCTCAGGGAAGTATGCTGGATGTGGATTTTGGCACTTTTCCTTTCGTAACCAGCAGCAATACTATATCTGGCGGGGTATGCAGCGGGCTGGGTATTGCACCGCAAAAAATAAAAGAAGTAATTGGTATTACAAAAGCATATTGCACAAGGGTGGGCAGCGGTCCTTTTCCCACAGAGCTTACGGAAACCACAGGAGATTATCTTCGAAATACTGGTAATGAATTTGGAAGTACCACAGGGCGCCCCCGCAGATGCGGCTGGATTGACCTTGTAGCATTGCACTTTGCCTGTATAATAAATGGGGTTACACAAATAGTAATGACCAAAGCAGATATATTGGATGGGCTGGACGAACTGAATGTTTGCAATAGCTACTCTGTAAATGGAGAAGAAACTGGCAATATTCCTTTTAGGATGGATAGATTGAATATAGTACCACAATATAAATCTTTTGAAGGCTGGAAAACAGCTATAACAAACATAGCAACTTTTACTGCAATGCCCGCACAAATGAAGACTTATATAGAATATTTAAATAATTTTTTAAAAGTACCCGTAAAATATATAAGCAATGGCCCGGGAAGAGAGCAACTTGTAAAAGTGTAAAAATATTTTTAAAAAAGTGGTAAAAATATTTGGCAAATTAAAATTACAGTTGAAATTTTACGTTTTCTAATACTTACTAATTATGGCAGCAAAAAAAGATACAGCAAAAAAAACAGCAGCAAAAAAAGATGCTCCTGAAAATGATTCAAAAAGCAAAGCAGCTAAAAGTAAAGATGTTGATGAGGATGATGAAGATGATCTTGATGAAGATGATGAACCCAAACTTAAAAAAGCGGTAAAAGGTAAAGGTAAAAAATCTTCAGATGAGGATGACGATGACGATGATGATGATAATGCAGAGGTTGAGGATGATTGGGAAAAAGGAGAAGATGACGAAAATTGGGATCCGGATTTTGCAGAGTTTGACGTACCCGCTTCTAAAACAAAAAAAGCAGGAGTAAAAAAATCTAAAGATGAGGATGATGATTTAAAAATAGATGATGACCTAAAAGAGTTTGATATGTTTGATGATGACATGGGCGGAGGCCGTGGCGGTTTTGATGATGACGACGATTATTAATAATTAAACCAGAAAGGCGGCAATACTTTGAAAAATGAATATGTATTTTCTGTAACTAATATTAAAGCCTTTAAAATAAAAATGCTGCACTGGGCAAACAGGTTCAGCATTTTTTGTATGCTGGATAGTAATCATTATCAAAATGAGCAATCATATATTGAATCCATATTAGCTGTGGGTTGCAGGCGCTCTGTAACATTGCAGGGGCATGAGGCATTTCATTTACTTCAGCAATTTTATGCTCAAAAACCATCATGGATTTTTGGGCACTTGGGTTATAATGCAGGCCATATTGCTTATGGTAAAGAGCTTAAAAATGCTGTAGATTTTGGAGATGGGTTTTTTTTTGAACCTGATATTATTATAAAAATTAAACAAGAAAATATATGCCTTATAACCGAAAATGAAATTGATGCCAAAAATATTTTTGATACAATTGATATTATTGACACGTCGCAAATTACTGATGTAAATGAAAGTTTACAGATAAGCCCTGCATTTTCTAAACAGCAGTATATTGAAAGTATACAACTTTTACAAAATCATATAAAACGTGGCGACTGCTATGAAATAAATTTTTGCATGCCCTTTATTGGTACAAATGTTTTAATAAACCCCTTACAAACCTATTTAAAACTTGCAGAAATTTCCCCTAATCCTTTTGGTGCTTTATACAGGTTAAATGATCATTATTGCATTTGTGCCAGCCCGGAGCGTTTTCTTAAAAAAACAGGCAATATCCTTATTTCTCAACCCATAAAAGGTACAGCCCGCAGAAATCTTAGAGATGTGCAGCAGGATGATGTTATAAAAAAAAATCTGTTGCTCAGTCAAAAAGAAAAATCAGAAAATGTAATGGTGGTAGACCTAGTAAGAAATGATATGAGTAAAGTGGCCGTGGAAGGATCTGTAGAGGTTAAAGAATTATTTGGCGTATATACTTTCCCACAGGTTCATCACATGGTAAGCACTATACAATGTTGTCTTTTAGATGATATTACTATTAGCAATGTATTACAGGCATGCTTTCCTATGGGCTCAATGACTGGTGCTCCCAAAAAAAAGGTAATGGAATTAATTGCATTATACGAAACGATACCAAGAGGGTTGTTTTCTGGCAGTATTGGTTATATAACGCCCGAAGCTGATTTTGATTTTAATGTGGTTATCCGTAGCATTTTTTATGATAAAAAACAATATCTAATTAATTTCTTTGCCGGCAGTGGTATAACAATTTATGCAGATGGTGCAGCCGAATACGATGAATGTTTGGCAAAGGCAGAAGCTATTATTAAAGCACTTTTATAACTTTTAAAAGTATTAATATTTTGTTTTTCCTTTTTTATTATACCGCTGAGGATAAAAAGTTTTGCTTTCCGCAGGTACACTATTATCCGATAATAGTAGTTGCACACATTCATTAAGTATCTGATACTTTAAAGACATAAATAACTGCATTTTATCCTCCGGCAATACAAGTTCATATTTTCCATTTGTAGCTATCTGGCTATCAAAACCAGGATTATAACGGTTAAATGTAGCAATATCAATCACTATATTTTTTGCAATAACAATGGAATTAAATTTACCAGAAATGGTTTGGCTTTCTGCAGCTTCCATTTCTGCAGTGGTAAGAACAGGTTTGTTGTTGTATGGGTTAAACTTATTGCCACTGCTCACTGCATTTAAGGCAAAGCTTCCGGTAGTTGGCATACCAGCAGGTAAAACTGCACCCCCAGCCTCCATAATATAATGGGTAGCTATAAATTTTTTTACATGATTTCTGCTTTCTTCCGGTAAAAAATATTGCAGTTGCCAAAAATTTCTGCTGCCACTTCTTTTAATAGCGCTGTACACCCGCCCCGGGCCACCATTATAAGCAGCTATAACCAGCAACCAGTCTTTCAAGCTTTTGTAAAGGGTAAGCAGGTAGCGGGCAGCGGCATGCGTACTTTTATAATAATCCCTGCGCTCATCGTAAGCACCATTTATTACCAGCCCATAATCTCTTGCAGTATACGGCATAAATTGCCATGGACCTGCTGCACCCACCCAGCTGGTACAATTTACATTTAGATTACTTTCTATTACTGCAAGATATTTAAGCTCCTTCGGCAACCCGTATTGCATTAAAATATTATCAATTAAATTAAAATAATTAAGTCCAGTACTTTTTAATCTTACTAATTCTCTAGAATTTACCCGCAGGTAATGCTGCATATATTCTTCTGCATTGGGGTTTACCTGGCTGGAGTATGGCTGTGATGCATTATAACCATATTTTGGAAAAAGATTTTTGAAACCATACCTGGTAAGCTGGCTAAAATACTGCACTTTATCTTTTGAAGGAGTAACTTTTCTTTCTATAATTTCATCTATGATTTCATCTTCTGCTTTTTGGTTTAGCAAAGAAGTGTCCTGCTGTACAATTATTACAGAATCTTTTTTAATTTGAGCAGTAGCTATTGTGTCAAAAAAACAAAGTAAAATAAGTATGTAAAAAAATTTAGTCATAATGGGCTTTGCCAAAAACAGTAAATATAAAACAACGTTTTATTTATAAAATGAAGAGAGCATTTCTGCCACTTCAAGCAAAAGTACCTCTTGTTCTTTATTTGCCATTATTTGCACGCCAAAAGGCATGTTATTACTATGTGAAAACAACGGTACCGCTATACCCGGAATACCGGTGAGGTTTGCAAAAACAGTGAAAATGTCAGCCATATAAGTTGCAATAGGGTCTATCTCATTACGTCCTATATTAAATGCAGTAACTGGGCTTACGGGCATTACAATAACATCATAATCCATAAAAATTGCTAAAACTTTATTTATAAGTAATCGCCTTATTTGTTGTGCTTTAAAAAAATATGTATCATAATATCCTGCGCTTAATACAAATGTTCCCAACATTATCCTTCGCTTTACTTCCCATCCAAAACCTTCAGTTCTATTATTTAAATAGAATTCGTTTAATTCACTATTTTGTACGTTGCTAATATTTCCGTAACGTATTCCATCGTATCTACCCAAGTTGCTGCTTGCTTCGGCAGTAGTAAGAACATAATAAGCCGGAACTACAAAATCCAGTAAATCTAAATCTATACTATTTGCGACATTACCTTGCTTTATAAGATCATTTTGAAGTGAATTTATTTTTTGTGCAATTTCAGGATCTATAATACTGTTGTTTACTGCCTGGTTTAAAAAAGCTATTTTATATTTTCTGTGAGCATTTTTGGTGTAATCAATTACAGGCTGATGAAGATTCATTGTACTATCTTTCACATCTGATCGTGCCATTATGTTGAGAAATAATGCTACATCTTCTATGTTTTTTCCAAAAATTCCTATCTGATCAAATGAAGAGGCATAAGCAATTAATCCGTAGCGGGATATGGTGCCATACCCAGGTTTAAGTCCTACAATGCCACAAAAATCTGCAGGTTGTCTTACAGAACCGCCCGTATCACTCCCCAATGCGAGCATACACATATCCATTTGCACAGCTACCGCACTTCCGCCGGATGATCCCCCTGGTACTTTGGTTTCGTTCAACCCATTAAGCACTTTACCATAGGCAGAATTTTCATTACTGCTTCCCATTGCAAATTCATCACAATTACAATTTCCAATTATAATGGCGTCTTCATCTATTAGATATTGAAGAGCTGTAGAAGTATATAATGAGGTGAACCCTTTTAAAATATTGGATGCTGCAGTTACTTTATGATCTTTATAGCAAATAACATCTTTAATAGCAATTACGACTCCATGCAGTTTTTTCATGGCAATGCCAGTTTTCAACTGCACGTCTAAAGCTGCGGCTTTTTCAAGAGCCTCTTTTTCGTACACTTCTATAAAAGCGTTAAGTTGTTTTTTCTCTTTTATTGTACGCAGATATTTTTCTACCACTTCACTGCAGGAAATAGTTTCGTTTTTTAACTGGCTGTGAAATTCTTCAATTGTAGTAAAAATGAACATTTTGTAAAAATTAGTATTAAAAAAAGAGGCTAAGTAATATACCCTTTAAAAAAGCAAATGCTTTCTTTTGAATATATACTTAGCCTTATTTAAAAAAAAATTATATCAGCTTTAATTATGGCTGGTGCACCTGAGCCTGTTGCTCTACAGTCTGTTGTTGTTGCTGTGCCTGTGTTTGTTGTACCTGCTGGCGAAGTCTTTTTATCTCTTCATCTTTGTCCACTTCTTTCATACCAGATTCAATTTCGCTTTTCACATTATCTTTTGCATCTTTAAACTCCCGCATTCCTTTACCAATACCCTTCATTAACTCAGGTATTTTTCTTCCGCCAAATAAAAGTAAAATTGCTATCAGTATAAAAATCATGTGCTCTCCCTGAAATAGAGATAACATCACTAAAAAATTATTGAGCATTATCATGGTATTAAATTTAGAGTGTAAAGATAATTTAAAATTGGTTAATGGTTATTATTGGGTATTTTATTTAATTAAAAGTAAAATGTTAAGATTATACTTCAAAAATCAAATTATTTACGTAAAAAAGTTATTCCCAGCTTTTTTCTTCCTCAAGTTTTTTGTTATCAATCTTTTTTACAAGAATGATGCTAATTTCAAATAGCAGTACTAAAGGCATGGCAACTATTGCTTGGCTTATCCAATCTGGCGATGGTGTAAGTATAGCAGCTACTACTAATATAATAACATAGGCATATTTGCGGTATGCTTTTAAAAATTTAGCAGTTATGAGGCCAATTTTAGCTAATACCACTGCAAGTACAGGCAGTTCAAAAGCCACACCACAGCCCAGCAGCAGGTTATTTAATGTACTTATATAATCATCCAGCGTAGGCAAATACTTATAAGCCCCGGTGGTACCAATTTGAAAATTTGCCAAAAAGTTAAAAGTAAAAGGTGCTAATACAAAATACCCAAATGATGCACCAAGAAAAAAGCAAAAAGATACCCAAAAAATACTTTTACTACCATATTTAAGTTCTTTGGAAGATAATGCTGGTTTTATGAATTTCCATAATTCGAAAAATATATAGGGAAAAGCAAAAATAAGACCCCCAACCATTGATATATTTAGAGCAGCTACAAATGGGCCACTAACGGTATTGCCCTGTAAAGGAATATTAACGGGAGGCATACATAATGAATTGCCAATGTGCAGGAAATGCCCGAAATTACATAAAGCAGAATAGGAAATAAAATTAGTGCGGCTAGGTGCAAGTATAAGGTTATCAAAAACCCAGTCTCTAAAAATAAATAAAACTGTAGCGGCTAGTATCCATGCAATAAGACTTCTAACAATATGCCACCGCAGCGCTTCTAAATGGTCTATAAAAGTCATTTCCTTTGCCCCATAAGCCATGTTACCCTGTTTGAAACGGCCGAATATTGATTTTTTTTCTGTTGCTATCAATTGATGTAATGCTTAGGGTTAATATACTAATTACGAATTTACTATTGAAAAAGATGTTAGCATAGTATTTAGAGAATATAATTTGCTAATAAAAAATAAAGGTACAAATATCAAATAATCAGCCATAAATAAAAAAAGCGAAAACATTACATTTTCGCTTTACAATATTCTTAAAAATAATATTATGCTTTATCTTTTTTAGTTTTTGTACCTACAGCCATTCTTTTTTCTTTGATACGTGCACTCTTACCGCTTCTTTCCCTTAAGAAATACAACTTAGCCCTTCTTACTCTACCTACTTTATTAAGAACAATACTCTCAATATTGGGAGATAATGCAGGAAATAAACGTTCTACACCTACACCATCGCTTATTTTACGAACAGTAAACGTAGCTGTAGCACCTGTACCTTGGCGTTTAATAACATCTCCTTTAAAACTATGAATACGTTCTTTTAAACCCTCCACAATTTTATAATTAACAGTAATATTATCGCCCGCCTTAAAATTAGGAAGTGTTGGTATCGTTGTTAACTGCTCGTGCACAAATGTTACTGCATCCATATCAATTCTTTTTTTTGGAATACGAAGGTAGGGGAAATAATTAATAATAGATAAAGTTGATGCTAAAAAATTTGTGTGGTTTATGAGGTATAGCCCTCTTATATTGGGTTATAAAATGAAAGGATAATTATTTAAACACTTTATTATCATAACCAATCCCCATTATATTAAAAGCTGGTTAATAAAAGGACCATGCTGCAGTTTCTAACTATAAAATTAAGCATACTACAATCAAACATTATTACTGCTCCATTAAAGGTATATCCATTTCCTTTAAGCATGCTAATACATAATTTAATTTTTAGCAGCCTTTTCATATAAACAATACAAATTCTTATACGGAGCTTTAATATATTTGTATGCGTTTAAAAAATTCATTTTTTATAATAAAATACATCCTCAGTAAAATTTCAATTAAATTATTTACTTTCTTTAAAAATATATTATGGATCCCATTGCAGATATAAGAAAAGATTATCGTTTGCAAACATTATCAGAAGAAGATACTGCCGACACAGCTTTTTTACAATTTGAAAAATGGTGGCAGGATGCTATAAAAAGTGATATTACTGAAGTAAATGCTATGACACTTGCTACTGCAGATAGAAATGGGCAGCCTTCTGCAAGAATTGTATTGCTAAAAGGATTTAGTGAAAATGGATTTATTTTTTATACAAATTATAATAGTAAAAAAGGGCAAGAGCTTGCTGAAAATAATAAAGCGGCACTGGTATTTTTTTGGAAAGAACTGGAGCGGCAAGTGAGAATAGAAGGTGTGGTTGAAAAACTTGCAGCAGCACAGAGCGATGAATATTTTTACAGCAGGCCTCAAGATAGTCAGATTGGTGCCTGGGCATCGCCTCAAAGTAATGTTATACCCGCAAGAAATATACTGGAGGATAAAGTAGAAGAGTTTAAAAAAATATTTGAAGATAAACCAATAGAAAGACCCTCTTTTTGGGGAGGTTATAATTTGCGGCCCCAGGCAATAGAATTTTGGCAGGGAAGAAGCAACCGGCTGCACGACAGAATAAGATATAGCCTGCACCAAAACTCCTGGAATAAAGAAAGAATAGCTCCTTAACTATAAATTAAAAAGCCGGTCCATTGCTGACCGGCTTTTTAATTACTTTGTTTTTTTTACAGGTACTGTTTTATCTGCCGCAGGCTTGGCAACTTTTGCAGGTCTTACTTTTCCAAAAGAACCCGCAGTAATTTTTCCTTTTTTTGTTTTAATATCTCCACGTCCCATAATTATTATTTTTATTTTTTAAAGGTATAAAAAAAGCAAGATACCATTTGCATCTTGCTCTCAAAATGTTTTGTTTAAAATTAGATCTTGCTAGATAATTCTTTACCTGCTTTAAACTTAGCAACTTTCTTTGCTTTGATTTTGATAACAGCTCCTGTTTGAGGATTACGGCCATTGCGTGCAGCCCTTTTTGAAACAGAAAAAGTACCAAAGCCTACTAAAGTAACTTTGTCGCCTTTCTTTAAAGTTTTTGTAACAGCATCTACAAATGCATCTACAGTTGCATTAGCTTGTGTTTTTGTAATACCTGCGTCTTCAGCAATTTTTGCAATTAATTCAGCTTTGTTCATATTAATTTTTTTGATAGATTTATAGTAAGACAAATATAGACGGTTTTTAATTGCAACAAAATTATTTTGTATAAAATGTTATGATTAAAATAAGCTGCAATGCCCTCTGTAACTGTGTTGCAGCCTTTAAAGGCAAAATATAACATGACCTTATACTTATCTATATTTTTTAAAAGTCAATACTGTAAAGGGTTTCAGGGCATAATAAGTATATTAAGCCTTTGCATGAAGGATTTCAGAGGTATATTTATTACTACATATCGTTTATTCACAATTACTCCACAATTTGCATTATAGATCTAAAGGCAATAAATTTATTACCCCACTTATCTATTGCTTTTTGCCGCATCGAGGTTGCATGTTTTTCAATGTACAAATTATATTGTCCTTTACTTTCCGCAGCATATTGTACAGCATAGGTGGGTCCTTCGCTGTCATCTATTTCCAGCAGCTTCAAAATGATGCCATTTTTGAAACAGCCGGTTGTTATGATATCCGGAATGTGTTCTTCTTTTATCCACTGCAGCCAATCTGCTTCAATTGCAGAAAATATTTTTGTGGTTACATTATAAATAAACATGTACAGGTGTTTTAGAATTATTTTTCAGATTTTTTTATCTCTCCTAAAAGTTTATAAGTAAGAAAACCCAGCATGCTTAGTGCAATAATAATAGAAGGCCAAAGCCACCATTTATTATTGTTACTTTTTTGTGCAGCAATAACAGATGCAGAAATATTTTGTAACATTCCAAAGCCAATAGTATCAATAGCTGCAGGAATACTATCCTTAAATATTTCCAGATCGTAATCTGGTTTTGCTGCTGCTGCATTATCTAACAATAAAAAATATTTTTTATCCTTTTCTAAATACGCAATAACCTTAGTTATGCGTTGCTGAGTTTCTACATTTTTTATTTGTAGCGGCGGGTTATCTTCATTATCTATTACAAGATAAAGATATTTTGCTTTAAAATTTTTAATGTAAAATTCGTAAGGTCCTGCAGATGAAATTTCAAATGTGAGCAGTGAATTGTAACCAATTTCGTTTTCTGTACTATCATTTTTTGCAGCGTAAATATTTGCACTACGTTTAAAAAATTTTACTCCGCCAGTTCTTATCTGCAATTTATTTATGTGGTATGCTTCGTTATTTTTTATTTTAATATAGGACTTTCCATTGCTACTATCGTTTTGACTATATACTGGGGCAGGATTAGTGAAAAAATCGTTTACTATATTATCATTTATTGGGTAATTGTAGGAGCCGACTTTTATAACATTTAAAGGATCTGCCTTATCATTTTCTATAATTATTTTAAAATACCTGTAATCACTTTTACTAAACTTAATGGAGGTTACAAAATAGTTATCGTTGGTCTCATAATTATTTTCTACTAAAATATTTTCTTTAATAATAAACCATTTATTTTTATCGTTGCTGCCACTTATAGATGCATTGCGGCTTACAGATGCATTTTTAATAAATAAAATTATTTCTGAAATATTTTTACTTATGTTTTCCTTGTTTTTTTTATTGGTATTACTTTCTACAATCAATATAGATTTTCCGCTATCATTAACCTTGTTTGTAAGCAGGGGAAACTCTGTAAAAGAAAAGGGCTCAAATAAAGGCAAAGAATTTTTTATTAAATGAGGTATCCATTTTCCTTTTTCATCTGCTATTCTAATATCAGTAAAATCTGTTTTTATATGTGCAGATAATTGCGGCGTAATATTTATTTTATAAAACCCCGATTTTTTTACAGTATCTAATGCTGCGCTGTATGTATAATTTTGTGCTTTACTTTTTGCAAAACAAACGAAGCAGAATACCAGCATTATACTTTGTTTATTTAATGGTATCATCTATCAATATTTTTTTTAACCGCTGGTACATAAATGAAACTATAAGTAATAATATACCCAGCATAATAAATGCAGCTATTTTTCCACCAGGGCCAATATTTCTAATATCGAACAAAAATAATTTTATGAGTGCTATGGCAAATAACGTAAGCGAGATAACACGGAGTGTTTTATATTTAAATTTCATGCCAAGCCATATCATTACAAAAGAGGACATACCCCATAAAATAGTGAGCCCGGCTTTTAAATATTGCTGGTGCAAAACGTAAGTATCATTATGTTTTGCAAACAATACTATATATAATTGTTTTACTTCAAAACTAAAAAAGAAAACAAGAGCAATGCTAAATACCCACGTAAATATTCCTGCTTGCTGATGCAAGGTTTCATAATTTTTTCTTACCAGTTGTATACCTTTATATAATAGCAATAATAAAGTTATATCACTTATCCAATGCAGCATTAAATGTATATACCTAATGTGGCCAGCAAGTGCAGCACTTCTTAAATTATTAATTAAATTACCACTGCCTGCATAAAAAAGAAAGCATGCAAACACAATGGCTATTTGAACATACCCTATTTTTTTACCGTGATATTTGGGAAAGAAAAAGTAAAAAAGTACCAGCGAAAATATATTGCTTAATATTCTATGATAAATATTAGGCAGCGTGTAATTTGTTTGAATATAAAAATGCAGATTAATGCAAAAGAAAAGAGTAATATAACTGAGCATAATTGCCAGAAATACATTTATTGTGTTGATCGTTTTATAAGAGATCCCCGAAAAATATAAGTCAGTACCTTGCTTTTTATTTAATAAAAAATAAGTGCTTATAATAGATGCTATCACTACTACATTGGTAATAATGCCTTGTATATTTATAAATATTTGTGGCAGTCTATAAAAACTTTTATTACCGGCAAAATGCCAATCCATTAATAAACTAATCATCATTAATATATAAATAATGGCTGATGAAAGTTTGAATAGTTTTATCTGTGATCGCTGGTACAGCCAAAAAAGAAGTACTGTTTCTGCACTCCAAAAAAGTGTAATACTGTGCCCATGTAATTGTATGGGTGCCGCAAGAGTGAGGAATGTAAGTGTGAGCCCAATTAAAAAATAGAGTAAATTTTTATCTGCTTGCTGCATTTTAAAGAAATAAAATGCCAGCATTAAATTTATAAAGCCCATTATAATAGTAAATAACCCACTGTAGGCACCTTCATTCCAGCCATGCATTATTACCATACCTGCTGTAAAATAAGTAGCATTTATAAACAACAAAATAAAGAAATCGAAAGGTTTGAATATTTTTTTTCTGCTGATATTATAGATCATATTCATGCCTAAAAATAGCAAGTAAAAAATACTTGCAAATAATAACCCATTGCCGTATGGTGGTATTTCATTTTTAAAAATAAAGGACTGAATAAGCCAACCGCCAAAAATTAATACAGTAAAAAATAATGCAAGAATATTAATAAGCGGCCATTTTTTAAAATACGAAAGTGCAAGTAATCCTATAATTAAAATAATAAGATAAGAAAATAAAACAATGTAATTGCCACTACCCGTAGCTACTAAGAAAGGGGTAAGAAACCCGCCAACAGTAGCTATTACAGCTAATTCAATTTTATTGTATAATATGGCTAATGCTACAGCAAATGCTGTAATTGTAATCATTATTATAAATGACATTGCCTGCCCTATGATGTGATATTGGTGAAAAGCAAAAGCAATGGTAAAATAAAAAACAGCTATTCCTCCGCCTGCCAAAACGGAGCTAAAAGACCGATAGCTATTTCTCAAATAATGTGCAAGACTTATTAGTGCGGTACCGCAAAATAGACCAATAGCTACCCTGCCGTATTCATTTATCCACTCCTGATCTATTGCATATTTTACAAAAAAACCAATACCGAAAACGAGTACAGCTATACCAATTTTATTAAAGAGGTTTTCCCCAATAAATTTTTCCAGATCGGGATTATTCTTTATCCATTTTTGAGACCATGTTTCTCTTAAAACAAAAGGCTCATTGGTATAGTTTGTATGATGTTCTGTGGCCTGCAGGTTTTCAATTGGGTAATCAGGTATTTGTGATGAAGGCTGTAGTAATTGTTTTTCTGCTTCCGCTTTTTTTTGCTCATCTCTTTCGGCATTTAGTTTTTCAATGGCTGCTAATTTCTGTTTGTATTCTTCTTTTGCTATTTTTTCAGCAGTTTCTTTTTCCTGCATTAGCGAAACTATATTTTTTTCTTTTTGCGGAACCGTATTATTTAAAAAGTCTTTTAGCTCCTGTAATTGCTTATTGATATTAAAAAAGTCTTTTTTTAATTTATCTGCATTTTCCTTTTGCCTGCTTTGTATATTGAGTACGATAAAAAAAACAACAAATAATCCAATAAAAATTAAATACTCCATAGCAGTTATAGTTGGTTAGTAAAACAAGATACAATCCTTTTATTAACCTGTTATGATAAAATGTTAAAGCTACTTGCTACTGAAGTTTGAATTAATTTTTTATTTCTAAAAAAATGGGGCAGTGATCGCTGTGTTTTACATCAGGATAAATAGCAGCACCCACAAGTTGCTTGCGCAAAGGCTCTGTAACGGTTATATAATCTATACGCCAGCCTTTATTGTTTAAACGCACGCTAGGAAAACGCTGGCTCCACCAGCTATAGTGGTGTGGCTCTTTATTAAATTCTCTAAAAGTATCTATCCAGCCTGTGCCCAAAAACTGTGTCATCCATTCTCTTTCTTCTGGTAAAAAGCCAGATGATTTTTTATTGCCTTTGGGGTCGTGAATATCAATTTCGGTGTGTGCAATATTAAAATCTCCACAAAGAATAATTTTAGGATTTACCTTTTTTACTTTATCGAGGTAATCCTGCATTTCTTTAAGCCAAACATATTTGTATGCTTGCCGCTCATCGCCAGATGTGCCTGATGGAAAATAAGCATTTATCAATTTTATATCGCCAAACTGCAGCTCAATTACCCTTCCTTCAAAATCGCTCATTTCATAACCGCTGCCAATTTTTACTGCATCGGGTTTTATTTTTGTAAATACTGCAACGCCGCTGTAACCTTTTTTTTGTGCACTAAACCAGTGGTGATGAAAGCCGAGATCTTCCAGCATTTTTACATCAATATCTGTGTGTGCAGCTTTTGTTTCCTGTATGCAAATAACATCTGCTGGGTTAGTAGCAAGCCAATCAATAAATCCTTTTTTTATAGCGGCACGAATGCCATTTAGGTTGTAGGAGATGATGCGCATGAAGATGGAAATATTATGGCTTGTAAATAGATTGTAATGACAATTGTATAGAGAGTAATTTTAAATCAATGAACTCTTCCAATTTTGTAAAAATAGCAGCTTGCCATTCGCCGTTTTCATTTTTACTAAAACAGTGTACAGAAAAAACTTCTGGCTCTACCAGAATATAATATTGTAAAGCATTTATTTTTTGGTACTGCATAAATTTATCTACGGTATCATATTTTCTTGTGCTATCGCTAAGTACTTCTACAATTAATAAAGGGTGTTGTTTAATGTATTTATTTTCTTTGTCAGATTCATCGCTAGTTATAAAAACATCAGGATAAGTATAATATTCTTCTCCATGGATTTTACATTTTACCCCTTCCATGTAAACCTTAAACTCCTTTTTTTCTAAAATACCCCTAAAGAAAATAATTAGATTTTGGCATATTTCATTATGCAAATCAGTGCCTCCAGACATATCGTATAATTGACCATTAATAAATTCGTGGCGTATGTCAGATGCTTCTTCCAACAAAATATATTCTTCTACAGTATAAATTTTATCGTCTACAGCGTTTGTCATAAAATTCATTTTACCAAATTTACGGTTTTATATATATTATTCCAATATAGGTCTTAACCATCTTTCCATGTCTTCAACAGGCATTTTTTTGCGGGCTGTGTAATCGTCAAACTGATCTTTATCAATTTTGCCTACACCAAAATATTTACTTTGCGGGTGTGCGAAATACCAGCCACAAACGGATGATGCAGGGTACATGGCCAATGATTCTGTAAGATGAATTCCTGTAGCTTCTTCGCCGCCAAGCAATTCAAATAATTTGTATTTTTCTGTATGATCCGGGCAGGCAGGGTAACCAGGGGCAGGGCGAATACCCGAGTATTCTTCTTTTATTAACTGATCATTTGTTAATTGCTCATTTTTTTCGTAACCCCAAAAATCTGTTCGTGTTTTTTTATGTAAAACTTCTGTAAATGCTTCTGCAAAACGATCTGCCAGTGCCTGCAGCATAATTTTATTATAATCGTCTAAATTTTCTTCAAACTTTTTAATATGTGGTTCAATACCTTCGATAGTTACGGAGAATGCACCCATAAAGTCAGCCGTGGAAGGGCTGCTCGGCTTTATAAAATCAGCCAAAGACAAGTTGGGTTGCCCCGCTGCTTTTTTAGATTGCTGACGCAAAAATTCCAATTTTATATCTTTATTTATTAAAACGGTATCGGGTGCTGTTCTTTCTGCTTCCCAAAAACCAATTACGCCTTTTGCCTGCATCCAATTTTCATTAATAATCTGTTTCAATAATTTTTTTGCATCATTGTACAAATCGGTTGCCTGCTTACCCACAACCTCATCGGTTAATATTTGTGGAAAATTGCCGTGCAATTCCCATGCAATAAAGAATGGTTTCCAATCTATGTATTCAGCAATTTCTGCCAGAGGATAATCTTCAAAAATTTTTGTTCCTGTAAAAGTTGGTATAACAGGTTTGTAATTTTCCCAATCTATTTGCGAAGGATTTTTTTGCGCATTTGCAAAAGGCATAAATTTTTTTATCGTGCGCTTGTTATCAAAATCAGATTTTAAGTTTTGATATTCCGTTTTTAAATTTTGCAAGAAAGGGATTTTATTTTCTTTGTTTAATAAGCTTCCTGCAACTGTTACGCTTCTACTTGCATCCAGCACATGTACGACACCACTTTCATACTCTGGTGCTATTTTTACTGCAGTATGCATACGGCTTGTTGTTGCCCCACCTATAAGCAACGGAATATCCATTTGTAGTCTTTTCATTTCTTTTCCTATATGCACCATCTCATCTAGCGAAGGTGTTATAAGACCGCTAAGCCCGATAATATCTACATTGTGTTTCTTTGCTTCCGATAATATTTTATCTGCCGATACCATTACACCAAGGTCTATAATATCATACCCATTACACCCAAGTACAACGCCTACAATATTTTTTCCTATATCATGTACATCTCCTTTTACTGTTGCCAATAAAATTTTTGCAGCACCGGCTGTTTCCTCGTTTACGGTTCCTGCAATAATATGTGCTTGTTTTCTATCTTCTTTTTCCTGCTCAATAAAAGGCGTAAGTACGGCTACCGCTTTTTTCATTACCCTTGCACTTTTCACCACTTGTGGCAAAAACATTTTTCCGGCGCCAAATAAATCTCCAACGATATTCATACCATCCATTAACGGGCCTTCAATTACATCTAACGGGCGTGGATATTGTGCTCTGGCTTCTTCGGTATCTGCATCTATATAATCTGTAATGCCATTTACCAATGCATGCGCCAATCTTTTTTCTACTTTCTCCTCTCTCCACTTTTCATCTTTTATGGTTTCTTTTCCTTTTGCTTTTACAGTATCTGCAAATACAATTAATGCTTCTGTAGCTTCATTGTTATCATTATTTCTATTAAGCAACACATCTTCGCAAAGTTGTTTTAGCTTAGGTTCTATATCATCATAAATTACAAGCTGCCCGGCATTTACTATACCCATATCCATACCTGCATGTATAGCATGAAAAAGAAAAACACTGTGTATTGCTTCTCTCACATGGTCATTACCTCTAAAAGAAAAAGATACGTTACTTACACCACCACTCACTTTCGTAAGCGGCATTAGTCTTTTTATTTCCCTCGTGCCTTCTATAAAATCTACCGCATAATTATTATGTTCTTCAATGCCGGTGGCTACAGCAAAAATATTGGGATCAAAAATAATATCCTGTGGTGCATAACCAACCTGCTCTGTGAGTATTTTATAAGCCCGGTGGCAAATTTCTATTTTGCGTTCTTTTGTATCTGCCTGGCCCATTTCATCAAAGGCCATTACAATAACCGATGCGCCGTAATCTTTACAAATAATTGCCTGCTGTATAAATTTTTCTTCGCCTTCCTTCATGGAGATGGAATTCACTATACATTTTCCCTGAACACATTTTAGCCCGGCTTCTATTATTTCAAACTTACTGCTATCTATCATCACAGGAATTTTTGCAATGTCCGGTTCTGCCTGCAATAAATTTAAAAAAGTTGTCATGGCTTCCACACCTTCCAGCATAGCATCATCCATATTTACATCTATTATTTGTGCACCGCCTTCTACTTGCTGGCGAGCAACGGAAAGTGCCTCTTCATATTTATTTTCTTTTATGAGCCGTGCAAATTTTTTACTGCCTGTTACGTTTGTGCGTTCACCCACGTTCACAAAATTTGTTTCGGGGCGCACCACTAGAGGTTCTAAACCAGATAGTCTTAGGTATGGTTGTATTATGTTCATCATTTAATTTTTACCACAAAGCGCAAAAAGGTTTTCACCAAGTGCACAATGTGCCATTTATTACTCTTTTAACTCCTTCTTTAAAGAGAGCAGTATTAAAATTTATTAATAATCCAAGTTTGCAAGCAGCCAATTTCAAATAAGTCATAATTTGAGCCGTATGTTATATCAGCAAATATTTCCACTGACTTTACTTCTACTATTAATTTATTCTCAACTATTAAATCAATTCTATATTCTATGTCTAATTTAATATCATCATAAATTTAAGGAAGTGCCTTCTGTTTTTCAACATAAACCCCCTGACTTGCTAATGCATAATACAGGCGTTCTTCATAAGCACTTTCTAATAATCCAGCACCTAATGTTCTATGAATTTTTTATCCCGCTTCAAAAACAATTCTCGATAATTCATTTTAAGTCATATCTTTCTTTGTGTGCTTTGTGAAAAAAATCTTCGTGTCCTTTGTAGTTAAATTATTTCTACCAACGGCAATTTCCTCGCCTCATATTTCCTCACTTCATCAGCTATATGTTTTATGTGATCAGGTGTAGTACCACAACATCCACCCACAATATTTAACCAGCCATTTTTTGCCCATTCTTCAATAATATGTGCAGTTTCGTGTGGTTGCTCATCGTATTCGCCGAAGGCATTTGGCAAGCCCGCATTAGGATATGCAGATGTATAGCAAGCTGCAATAGAGGAGAGCTCTTCAATATGCGGCCTCATTTCCTGCGCACCCAATGCACAATTTAAGCCTACACTTAGCGGGTTAGCATGTGCAACCGAAGTATAAAAAGCCTCCAGTGTTTGTCCGCTTAATGTTCTGCCAGATGCATCTGTGATTGTTCCGGAAATCATTATTGGCAATTCGGCCCCCCTGCCCTCTGAAAGTGGGTATTTTCTAAAATAATTTTTTATTGCATAAATAGCAGCCTTCGCATTCAAGGTGTCAAAAATTGTTTCTACTAGTAATATGTCTACGCCTCCTTCTACTAATCCAGCTATTTGTTCGGTATATGCAATCACCACTTCATCAAAAGTTACTGCTCTAAAACCCGGGTTATTTACATCAGGCGAAAGTGAGAGTGTTTTGTTTAACGGTCCAATGGCACCAGCAACAAAACGGGGTTTGCCAGGATTTTTTGTATTGTATTTATCTGCAGCATTTCTGGCACATTTTGCAGAGGCAACATTTAGCTCATAAGCCAGAGATTGCATATCATAATCTGCCTGGGCAATAAGTGTACTGCTAAAAGTATTCGTTTCAATAATATCTGCACCAGCTTGTAAATACAATTCATGAATGCCCTCAATAATTTGTGGCTGTGTAATACTTAGCAAATCATTATTGCCTTTTACATCAGTATGCCAGTCTTTAAAACGTTCGCCCCTGTAATCTGCTTCTTCCAGTTTGTGGCGTTGTATCATAGTGCCCATTGCACCATCAATAATTAAAATTCTTTTATTTAACTCTGCTCTTATGTCCATAATAATATAGCTTTCTTTATTTTAAAGAAAATATTGTTATTGCAAAAAGGCTTGTGGTTAATTAACGATTGCAGATCCGTAGAAAGGGTGTGGCAGGAAATGTAATTCGTTTATTAGTTCAAAGTTTTTACAAAAACTACAGGGATTGAACAATAAACAAATCTTACCCTGCCAGTTGCAAAGCTATATCAATAAAGCGGATTAGCAAAATACTATGTCTTGTAAAATAAAGAAGAAGTTACTATGCGCTTATGTAATTTTCTACTGCTATACGGTTGGTTATACTTTTTGCCAGCGTCATTTCATCTGCATATTCCAGCTCGCCACCAAAGGCAATACCACGGGCTATTGTGGTAATTTTTATGGGTATTTCTTTTAACTTTCGTCCAATGTAATAAATGGTAGTATCGCCTTGTATATTAGGATTTAGCGCAAAAATAACTTCTGATATAATCTCTGTTTTTATTCGGCTCACCAAAGCGTCTATCGTTAGTTGATCCGGCCCCACTCCATCAAGTGGTGAAATAATGCCGCCCAGCACATGATATAATCCATTAAACTGTTGTGTACTTTCTATTGCAATTACATCTCTTATATTTTCCACTACACAAATAAGACTTTGCTGCCTTGCGGGGTTCTTGCATATATTGCAAATTTCAGTATCAGAAATATTGTAACAGCGACAACAAAATTTTATTTCGTTACGCATTTTTGCAATGGTATTACTAAAAAACGTGACCTCATTTTCATTTTGTTTTATAAGATGAAGTACCAGGCGAAGTGCTGTTTTTTTGCCAATACCAGGTAGCTTTGCAAATTCATTAACCGCATTTTCTAAAAGGAAAGAGGACAGCTGCATAAGGACAAAGATAACTTTAAAACTATTTTTTTAAAGTCAATTAAAGTTGTTTTTTTGTGTCAGATTTAAGATAAGAATTAAAAAAGATTATTAGCTCCGGCTCATTGCTAAAATCATAACTAAAAAGACTAAGTTCTACTTCCTGAAAAGGGGTTAAATTAAGCGCTGAACTAATATCGCTATGACTAGGTTCTATATCAACTATTTTTTTACTTTTTTTATCATAATAAAAATAACTTATTACAGGGTTTAAAAATTTTGCTGTTTTTACTTCAACTAAAGCACTGTTATTGGATTTAACTAATTTTCTGTTCACCTTTAGCAATTGCCCACTTGGGTTATCGACTAGAATTTCATAAAACAAAGGTTTCTTTTCTTTTTTAAACTGATTTGCATTTATAAAATACACCTCTTTGGTATTAACCATAAGAGAGAATTCTTTTATATTTTCATCAATCGTTAATGAGTTTCCATCTTTTAAAAATGATACCGTTTGAGCGTAATCATTATATTTTATTTTATAATTTTCATACAATCTGCCGTCTTCCAATATTATTTTACCTGCTAACCAATCGTCAAACAAAAAAGGAGTTCCTTCAACTTTTGCACCTCCTATTATTGTACTATTTATAAATTCACGATCACTTATTCTAAAAGAAATCTCTGTTTTTGCATTAGGAAAAATTGGATTCGTAAATTGTTGTATGATCTGGGCTTTTAGCGAACAGCTTATACTAAATAAAATAATAATTGAAACATACTTAATTTTCATGCCATAATCTTTTAAACAAATATACTTTAATTTGTTCTACAAATTCACGTCCCTTTCATTATCCCAGTCTGCTCTAATAGATATTTTTTGAGGTATTGCAGTAACCCTCTCCGGCTGTAATTTTTTGGTATAATTTCCGGTAGTCCATTTGCCATCTTTATTTGTGTCGTATAAAATCCTTATCCCATACTCACCCGGGGTAAACATAGCATTCGAAAAAGTGCTGCTGGTAAGCGGGAATGACATGGCTATTTTATCGCCCAGCATAAATTGTATTACCGGATTTTGCAAAATATCTAACCCGGTAAATCGCAGTGTTAGTCTGCCGTAATCTTCTTTTAGCCTGGTAGAAAATTTAATGGTATCTGTTTTTGCAAGCGTTAAACCTGCAGAATCTTTTAATGCATCTTTATTGATGATGAGACGCAGATCAGCATCTGGCGTCCATTTGTAGGAAAGCGTTAATTTTTTTGCTGTACTATCCAGCAGGTAATTGATACCAGTAATTCGATTATAGCTGGTATCTGTAAAATAAATTTTTGTAGTGTCTATATCTTTTAACGGGCTGCTAAAAAATATTTCAAAAGGTTGTAACAAGTCTTGCTTTTGCTGGAGGTTGGTTATATAACTTATTTTTTTTGCGGGAGTTAATTTTGCAGGTTTTTCTGTTGTCTTTGCTTCTTCTTTATTTTGCTCAGCATACGCATATAAAATGGTATTGTTTTCTTCGGCTGAAGGGTTTACAATCTCGTTGGTGAATGCAAATATTTCTGTTTTTCCATTATAATTTTTGCTACCATCTCCATCTTTTAAAGCGTATAATTTAAAATTATCTGATGGCAGGTTTTTAAAACTAAACTTACCCTCACCATTTAACCGGGCAATATAATCCGGCCTTTTCTTTTGTACAGCACTATCTGCGGTGTTTCGGTATAGCAAAACTTGTAGTGTACTATCTGCCAAGCCGGTTTCTGCCATTACAACTGTGCCGGCGAGGCTAAGAGAATCTATCCGATTGCCAGTGGAGAAAACATAAGAAAAATTTTTTAAAATATTATTTTCATTAATATCTTTTATTGCATCACCAAAATTAATATTGTACGTGGTATTGGGCAGCAAGGTATCTCTAAATTTGAAAGTAATGCTTTTGGGATTAATTATAATAGTAGGTGTTTTATTTTGCAACGGCGATACGAGTAAGTTGTTCGTAATGTCTGTTACATCTATATATTCATCAAACTCCAAACTGATACGGTTTGCAGATACATTTTTAGAACCAATCAAAGGAGTTGCTTTTACCAGTACCGGAGGCAAGCTGTCTTTTATGCCCCCCGTAGGGAAACCAATTTGTGCACAGCCGCTACCAAAAAAAGATAACCAAACCATAAAGACTACAGCTGCTGGTATAAAAATGTTTGAGGTAAGTTTCATTACTTTTACAAAATATATTTTCATTTCAAAATTAACCCGATAATATTTACCGATATCATTATTATTAAACCAAAACTGTTATAAATTTTATATTTTGAAATTTTTTTAAACAATTCCCAAAACTTAAACAAACCAATTTTATGAAAAAGATTATCTTATTTTTTTTACTAGTGGTTGCAAACCATTTGTTATTTGCCCAGGCATATGATGGACAAACAGATTATAACAAAAAGACACAACCTGCGATAATAGGAGAATATAAATACCCTGAGGAAACGGTGGAAAAAACATTGAAAGAAAAACTGGAACACATGGGTTTTAAAGTAAAAAGCAGTAAAGGTTTTTTAACGGTAACAAATGCCATTATAAGCAGTATAAGTACCGCCCCCATGGATTACACCTTTAAAGTAGATAGAAAAAGCAAAAAAGAAAAAGATATAACAGTGGTAACGATGATAATGAATGTAAACGATGCAAGTACCACTGCGGAAAACAGCACAAAAGGAAAAACATTTTTAAACGAAATGGCTCCAGCCATTGACGGGTTAAACAATGATAATATGGTAAACGAACAGTATAAAGCCCTTACCAAAGAACAAAAAAAACTGAAAAAACTACAGGATGAGCAAACCAGCCTGGAAAAAAAAATACGCAACCTGCAGGATGATTTAAAAACAAATACAAAAGACCAGGCCGACCAGCAAAAAGAACTACTGAAACAACAGGAAATACTGGATATTTTGAAAGCTAAAAAATCGCCATAAATAAAAACGCTGTTTCAATTAATGATGCTTTAATTGGCTCCTGTAAAAAATATTATTATTACCCGGTACTTTTTAATCTAGATTTTACTCTTTTACAAGCACAATTAATAAAGGGGGATAGGTTATCTAACTAAAATTAATGACAAAAAAGCGTTCAATCTGTAATGATTGAACGCTTTTTTATTAATCTAGTGTAGGTAATACTTTTTGTTTAAAAGCTTCTAACTGGTCTGCTGTCAAAATATTTTTTAGTTTATTATCCAGCATGGTATTTAATGCAGCCATACCATTCGGAGTGGTAGTTGGTTTTTTTGTATAATACAAATCAAATACCCTCATTGCCTTTACCCGCTGTGCTTCTGTAATATCCAGCTCGGTAGATAATTTTGTAACAGCAGCTTTTGTTTTTTGAGCAGGGGTAGCAGTTACCTGCGCCATTAAACTTCCTGCACAGGCCATTATTGCTATACAACACAATAGTAATTTTTTATTCATGGTCATTATTTTAAATTTTATAATTCTAAATTAGGCTATTTTTCTTTCTTTTTTACATCTCCCTGCGGCCTGGTCATTAATTTATAAAAACCGGTATCAAAACCCGCTATTTGTAAAGGGCTGCATAGCGTTCTTATTTCTTTTAAATGCCCCAGCATTTGCATTTCTATTTTTTTTTGCTGCAAGGCAGCTACATCTGCAGCTATGTTAAGAGAACTATCTGTAAAATTTTCCCTGGCAAGGGTTTTAAGGCGTAGCAGTTTATTTGTTCTCATACTGTCAAAAGTAATTTTCATTTCGGTTTTGTGCTTTTCTCTAATACTGTCAAAGGCATTTAATTGTGTATCAGAAAATTTAAGATCATGCTCCAGGTAAGAACGCATAGCATTTTGCCGGTCATTCATATCTCTTCCATCACCCTTTTTTTTATTGAGCAAAAAAAGAGAAAGTGTAGCAATATTGGCTACCAGCAATATGGCAATAATAATGATGAGTACTTTATTAGACGATGTTTGCTCTCTTATCATGGTTCCTGGTTTTCTGTATCGTAAATGCTGGTAACATTTATGGCTATATCATATCCGTTGCTGTTTACCTTCGATACTACATTTTTTTTACTGCTCAAAAATCCATTGCTGTTTAATACAAAAATATTTACACAAATTAATACAAGCAATATGGTAAAAGCTACCGCCGGACGCTTTAAAAATAATGCAATTTTGCTCCATACCGTAGCATCGTTTTCTGAAATACGGTGCATTGCTGCATGTAATCTTGTAAGTAAAAACGGAGCGGGCATAGCAGGCACAATGCCTGCTATGCTGTTTAGTGCATCGGCTGTTTTTTTATTAATATTACTCATCTTTTTACTAGTTGATGAATGATTATTTAAAATGTTTTTCATAATAAGTTTTTAAAACCGTTCTCAGGTTATTTTTTGCCCGTATCTGCAAAGACTCTGCTGCGGCAAGTGTTATATCGAGTATTGTCGCTATTTCTTTATTGGGTAAACCCTCTATCCTGTTTAATACAAAAGCGGCCCGCTGGTTATCGGGTAATTTACTTATGGCCATAAACAATACACGGGCATCTTCTTTTTTATCCAGCGCTACACCGGGGTGGTCAAAATGGGGTACATCATTTTCTGTTGCCATACCAAAAACCCTTTTTAAAAATCCTCCCCTTTTTTGTGCTTTTTGTTGTTTTAAAAAATCAAAGGCAGTGGTAACGGCTATACGATATAGCCAGGTATCCAATGCTGCATCTCCCCTAAACTCCGCTAATTTTTCATACACTTTTATAAAAACCTCTTGTGTTATATCTTCTGCATCTGCTTCATTTTGTACAATACTTAGTGCAGTATTATAAACCATTTGCTGCCTGCTGTTCACAATATTTGCAAAGTTGTTTTGTTGTGCGCTTGCTGGTATCGTATCTGTTTGTAAACTCAAAAGGGTGCTGCAAATTTTACAAATTAAAGATACTTAAAAAGCTGGTCCGCCTGGTGTTCTCATCATCGGCCTGTCTTCATCCCTGTTATTAGTAAAAGATTTTTTTGCCTTGCCAAAGTTTTTTAAGTTGTAGGTAAATGTGGCCATAAAATATTGCTGCAATACCTGCGTTTGTGCATCTTCTATATAATTTCCTGTAACGGTACGGGAAATACTCTGGTTTTGTTTAAGCAAATCAAAAACAGAAATTTTTAGCTCGCCCGCCCTGTTTGCCAAAAACTTTTTACCAATGGCAGCGTTCCATAAAGTATAGCTCTGGTTAAGCCCGGCACTAAGCCCGGTATAATTTTGATAACTCACATCATTTTGTACAAACCAGCCTTTTTTACTAAGCAAGTTTAATTGTACCCCCGTGGTCTGGTTCACATAATTATTTACAGATACATTAGCACCCGTTGTTTTTGCATCATTAAAATTTGCGGCATACGAAATATTAAAATCTACATATTCGCTTATGTTGCTTGCCAGTACCACACCGCCATTGTAAGTAAAATTATCTGTATTGGTGAGCCCATTGTTTACCTGCCCCGGCAGCTTACTATAGCCGAACCCGGCATTTACATTAAGGGTGGTTTTTATAAATTTTAAAGGCATGCTATACGTTAAAAATGTACGTATGTTGCTGTAGCCATTTAAGTTTACGGGCTTGCTAAGCTGTGATCCTTTTTTTACAATAATTCCTTGCTGAATGGCAGAGTCTGCCTGTGGAACAAAAATGCCACTGCTTATATAATCACTGGCGGTTTGTGCAAATATATTTGCAAAGAAACTTTTACTTGTTTTGGAATTTGTATATGAATACCTGCCCGCTACAAAGTTGGTAAAAGATTGTTTAAGATCTGGGTTGCCGGTGCTTATGCGAAGAGGGTTACTTAGGTTTACCACATCCTGCAACTGGCTTATGGAGGGGAAGTTTACAGATGACCTGTAAAAGATTCTGATATTGCTGTTGGCAGATATTTTTTTGCGCCAGATAAGGTTGGGCAACACATTGGTAAAAGATTTATTTACGCTGGTTATAGTAGGTAAAATCCTGTCACTTTCCAGTTGTGAATGCTGGTAACTTACTCCTATAGAAAACAGGGCATCTTTATTTTGCGAATACCTGTAAGTGATGCCGGCATTATTGGTGGTAATGGTATTCTCAAAATTATTGGAAAGCTGCGGTAAAAAAATACTGTATTTCTGCCCATCGTTTTTAAAAGTTTGCTGGTCTGCATTATTTTTTTGTATAGATGGATTGTAGTCTACTTGTATCTGCCCTTTTTTGCCAGCAGGCTCGGTATACGCAATAGTACCACCGTATGTTTTTCCATTGCTGATATTATCTGCAAACTGGTTTTGTAAAGAATCTGTAATGCTGCCGCTATTAAAAAAACGATAGCTGGCATCGGTGTAAGTTTCTCCATTGTTTTTTATGAAGGCTGTATTAAATCCTAAAGAAATACTTCTTCCTTTTTTTGCAAAACTATGGCGAAATAAAATATTGTTTCGGATATTATATCCATTTTTCGCTGCATTAATATTGCTAAGCGAAGTATTTAAAGAATCACTGCTGCCGTAATAGGATTTTAAAGTTCCGCTGGTATTACTGTTATTTTTTTGAAAGCTGATGTTGGGAATAATAAAGAGAGAATTATTGGAATCTATTTTATATTCCACCCGCAAATTTATTCTGTGATTGGTATTTTCTGTATTGCTGTTAGCTGTTTGTGCAGCTAGAATATTCTTTGTGTTTTTGCCAAATGTTTCTGTATTTACAAGGGAGCTGTTTGTATTTGTACTGTTGTTATAAAAATAACTGCCGGTTACTTCCAGCTTTGGGCCATATTTATTGCCAAAGTTTACCCCAAAAGAATTTGTTTTGCTTATACCGCTGGCCTGCCCCACACTAAACTGATCTCCGCCTCCACCACCTCTGACAAATCCACCCTGTCCGCCACCGCCTCTTGCACTACTGCTGCTGCTAACACCCAGCAAATCCTGAGAAGCAAAATTTTGTTGATTGATATTGTTGAAATTTCCTACTAAGGATAACCTTTTGTCGCCTTTAAAAAAACTTACATTGCCTCCTGCGCTATATCTGTCATTTGTACCATAGCCCGCATACACCCGCCCAAACTGCCCGTTTTTTATACCGGATTTTGTAACCACGTTTATAGATTTTACAGAGTTGCCATCATCAAAACCGGTCAATTTAGCCTGATCACTTAGCCTGTCAAAAACCTGTATTTTATCTACTACTTCGCTAGGTAAATTTTTTAATGCAGCAGATGCATCATCACCAAAAAAATCTTTACCATCTATTGTTACTTTCTTTACCTGCTCGCCTTGTGCCGTTACGGTTCCATCTTTTGCAACGGTAATACCCGGCATTTTTTTAATAAGGTCTTCGGTAGTAGCATCGGGGTTTACTTTGTACTGGCTGGCACTAAACTGCGAAGTATCGCCTTTTTGTATAACAGGTGGCGTGCGGGCTATTACTGTAACTGTGCCCAGGTCTTTGCCTTGCCGGGTAAGTGTCATTATTATATTTACCACTCCTGTATCTGTGGCGGTTACCAAATAAATATTTTGCTGATAATTTAAAGCCTCCACCTGTACAATATATTTTCCGGCAGCAACCCCGGTAAATTCAAATATGCCTGCACTGGTGCTGATGGTTTTCCCCACTTCTATTGAGTCTGCCTGTTTTAATAAAGTAACCGTGGCTGCATTTATGGGTTTATCATCTGTTTTATCTTGTAATTTACCCTTTATCTGTGCTGTTGCTGCCAGTGTTGTAAATAAAAAAAGTGTAGCCAGTGTGTATATTTTTTTCATAAAATTCTCTAATTGTAATGGGTTAGACGATGTTAGCACAGGAAACATTCGGGGGGCTTGTAAAACGTTTTTTAGTTAAATAAGGTTAACAGAATTTATACCAGTATTTTTTTGGGTGTAAAAGGCTAAATTGCAACCTTAAAATTTTCGTTTTTTATGAGTTATAATAAAATTGTATCAGTAACAGGGCTCGGAGGCCTTTACGAGTTGCTATCTTCTAAGGCTGATGGCGGCATTGTACGTTCGCTGGAAGACAAATCCTCAAAATTTGTGAGCAACCGTATTCATAGTTTTTCGCACCTGGAAAGTATAGAGGTTTACACTGCAAAAAGTAATGTGAACCTAGCAGATGTTTTTATTGCTATGCAAAAAAGTGATGTTGTCTTGCCCGAAGCAAAGGCCGATGCAAAAGCCATTCAGGCCTATTTTGAAAAAGTATATCCGGATATGGATTTTGACAGAGTATACGCCAGCGATATGAAAAAAATGGTGAAATGGTTTGAGATATTAGAAAAAGCTGAAGTAGAAATAAAGTTATCCGAACAAAGTGAAGCAGAAGCCACCGAAGAAAAACCGCTGGCAGAAAAGAAAACAGCTACAGCAAAAACAGCTACACCTAAAGCTGCTGCTGTAAAAAATGGTCCGGCAAAAAAAATAAACAGTCCACGAAAAATGGCATAGGCTTTCTATAACAAGAAAATAATAAATAATTACAAAGGGCGCAGCAAATACAAAGCAATGGATTTTATGAGCTTGATATTTTTGCGCTTTTTCTATAAAAAAAAATACATGAGTTACACAGCGGATATTAAAAAACTTACCCGTCATTTTCTTCCGAACACACTTATTGTTACAGACTGGCCGGCACTGGAACCATATTTTAAAACGCTGCTGAACAGGGAAATTACGGATAAAATTTCGCTGGAAAAATGGCTGCAGGATATGAGCGAGCTGGAAGCTTTTGTAAATGAAGATGCATGCTGGCGGCAAATAAAAATGACCTGTGATAATGAAAATAAATCTTTGGAAGATGCTTATAATTATTTTTGCCTGGACATTCAACCCCATATACAACCCTACAGTGATGCGCTCAATAAAAAACTGATACATTCGCCATTTTTACCTGAGCTAGATGAAGCGGTTTACCACACTTACCTACGTAACACCAAAAAAAATATTGAACTTTTTAGAGCAGAAAATATACCCATACAAGCAGAGATAAGCGTGCTGCAGCAGCAGTTTGGGCAAATAACGGGCGCTATGATGGTAACTATAAACGGCGAAGAATTTACCCTGCAGCAAGCCGCTAAGTTTTTAGAAAATGATGATAGAAATTTAAGGGAAGAAGCATATAAAAAAATACAGGACCGCAGGCTGGAAGATAAAGAAAAATTAAACGAACTATACGATACACTAATCGGGCTTCGCAACAAAGAAGCTACTAATGCCGGCTTTAATAACTACAGGGATTATCGTTTTAAAGAACTGGGTAGGTTTGATTATACCAAAGAAGATTGCTATAAATTTCATGATGCAGTAAAGCAACATGTTCTGCCACTGGTAAATGAAATTTATAAAAAGAAAAAGCAAAAACTTGGGTTGGATACACTTCGCCCATGGGATATTGATGCCGAGCCGGCTGGCACAAAACCACTGGCTCCGTTTGCCACAAGCAACGAACTTATAGAAAAATCTATTGAGTGTTTTACAAAGCTGCGTCCTTTTTTTGGCGAGTGCCTGCAGCGGATGAAAGCCATGCAGCACCTGGATTTGGATAGCCGTAAAGGCAAATCGCCGGGAGGGTATAACTGCCCGCTGGCAGAAAGTGGTGCACCATTTATTTTTATGAATGCCGCCGGGCAAATGCATGATGTAACTACTATGGTACATGAAGGCGGGCATGCGGTACATTCTTTTCTTGCACACCCGCTTGCACTTACCGGGTTTAAAGAATACCCAATGGAAATTGCAGAAGTTGCCAGCATGGCTATGGAGCTTTTTAGTATGGATTACTGGGAAACTTTTTTTGAAAATACAGATGATCTTGCCCGTGCAAAAGAACACCAGTTAGAAAGAGTAATTACTATTTTTCCCTGGATAGCTATTATAGATAAATTTCAACACTGGGTGTATGAGCACCCTGCACATACGCATGAGGAGCGCACGGCTGTATGGCTGGCCACAGTTGCAGAATTTACAGATGATGTGATAGATTATAGTGGTTTGGAAAACTATCGTAATAATGCATGGCAGCGGCAGCTTCATTTATTTGAAGTGCCCTTTTATTATATTGAATATGGTATTGCACAATTAGGGGCAATTGGTATGTGGATGCAGTATAAAAATAACCCGCAGCAGGCACTAGATAATTACTGTAATGCACTAAGCCTCGGCGGTACAAAAACACTACCGGAGTTATACCAAGCAGCGGGCCTGGAATTTGATTTTAGCCCGCAGAAAATAAAAATATTAATGGAATTTGTGAAAGGGCAGATGTAAAAGAGTAAGCTGGTTTCAAACAAAAGATACCTGATTAATAAACTTTTTTCTGGTGTCTTTTATTGCTGCTTACTTACAATCTCCACATACGCCCGTTACCACCATTGCCGATTGTTTTTTCTTAAAACCCTTTGGTAGCTTCACTTCTGGCACAGTTACATCATCCAGGCAAATGGTTTTTTCGCAGTTATTACATATAAAATGTACATGATCATCGTGGTGATGGCCTTGTGCACAATTGTGTTTGCAAAGAGCGTATAATACAGAATTATCTGTGGTGGGTATCTGGTGAATAATTCCTTTTTCTACAAAGGTTTGCAGGGTGCGGTACACGGTTACCCTGTCAAAAGCAGCAGCGGTTTTTTTTTCAATATCTGCGTGGGCAAGGGCACCATCATTTTTATAGAAAAGCTCCAGTATTTTGGTGCGGCTTTCGGTAATGCTTAAGCCCGATTGTTTTAATATTTCCGGTTCTTTTCTCATTTATTATATTTAATCCTTTTCTAATTCTCTTTCTCAAACAATGAAGGTAAGTAGGAAGAAAAGTGTGCATTTAAAGTTTGTCATTTCTTTTTTATAGAGCTGTCATCTTTTTTAACAGTACTTAATAATTGTAATCCTGTAAATAATGATAACAACTCTTGCAACAATTAAGTACATCCGAAAAAAATGGTTACTCAGGGTCGTTGCTAAAGCCATTCATAAACCTTTTATGATCTGCTTTTTCTTTGAGCAGCCCCCGAATATCGGTTATTAATTTTTCTACTTCAGCTAATTTAAGCCCGTCATAAATTCCTCTTACCCGCCGGTATTTATCTACCAGCGAAAAAAACTGTGTATGTATAAACTGGTCTTTGATGTTTTGTGTACTATCTGGTTTTTGGTTATCAATAATGTAACCTGTTCTTGCAAGCCGGTATAAATCGCTCTTGCTGCCAGTAAGAAAAAACCATTTTGTATTTGCTACTGTTGGGGCACCAATATTTTCTTTCATCACAATGGAACCATCATCATTTTTAATAAGCGTGCCATTCAGCATTTTTTGTTCGTAAGCTTTTAAAAGCGGCACACTGTCCACTTCCGGCATGCAGGTATGCGATAAAATCAAAACATCCTTTTCATCTTTAAAAGCATCGTATACCCGCCTCATATTTGCATTCATCTTAGGGCAAATACCCCTGCAGGTTGTAAAAAAATATTCCGCCACATATACTTTATCATCCGTATTTTTTTGGGAGATGCTATCCCTATTCTGATCTATAAATGTAAATGCCGGTACTTCGGGGTTTATAACAATAAGCGGAGATGCCGTGCGATCCCTATCCTTCATTATAAAATAAAAATAAACTACTATTAATAAAGAAAAGAAAATAATATAAAACCAGGTTTTTTTGCTCATGAAAATACAGCTTATTTAAACTACAAATTTACAGTATAAATGATTGTGTAAGTGTGAAGGATTTAATAAGGGTACCTCAAATTATTAATTTTGATATTGGTAAATTTTTACTATAATAGAATATCGACAATAAGCAGAGTTGTTTTAAACCAATCGCAGATAAAGAAGAGCAGCGTGACCACCATAAATAGTGTAGTAAAATACAAAAAAGCCTCCATATTTTTATTTGCAACATTAGTGCAAAAATAATATCTTTGTGTACTAATGGTAAATTTTAAAATAAACTGGGATGGGTTGGGTATTGCCACTTCGGTAGCCTGTGCTATACATTGTGTAGTGCTGCCCCTTATTCTTACCAGCCTTCCTTTATTTGGCATAAATATTATTCACAATATTTTTTTTGAATGGGGTATGATTATTCTCGCATTTGGTATGGGCAGCTATGCATTACTGCATGGGTATAAAACCCATCACAAGTCTTACCTGCCGCTGCGTATATTTATACTCGGATTTGCATTTCTTATTACCAAACAATTTTTTTTGAATTATGAAGCTTATTTTTTGATACCTGCTGTAACTTTAATCATTAGTGCACATTATATAAATTATAAACTTTGCCGCCGCAGCAAATGCAGCTCTCCGCATCACATACATTAAAAAAAGTAGGAACAGAAAATAAATTAAATTGTGGTAAAATAAATTACCATGAAAAAATTACTGTTCTTTTTATTTGTAAGTACATTCTATTTTTGCTGCCATGCACAATCCAAAGATGAAGTATCAATAACCAATGCTATGGTGGAGCAGCAAAAAGCATGGAATAGCGGGGATCTGGATCATTTTATGCAAACTTATTGGCGCAGCGATTCTCTGATGTTTATTGGAAAAAACGGTCCCACCTATGGCTGGCAAAATACATTAAACAATTATAAAAAAGGCTATCCGGATACTGCCGCAATGGGCAAACTGAATTTTGACATTATCAGTATTAAACGCCTATCTGGTTTATATTATTCTGTGGTAGGTAAATGGTACCTTAAAAGATCTATCGGTAATATTGGCGGGGCTTTTACGCTGCTTTTTAAAAAAATAAACATGCGCTGGGTTATTATACAAGATCATAGTTCGTAAAATAATATGTTTTACTTTTCCCTAAGTTCAGCGTATAAAAAAGGAGTTTAACCGAATATTATTTCACTTCGTTTTAAAATATAAAAGTTAAATTACACGAGCATCTTTTTTATAAAATGATCTTTTAAAAAAACTGACCATGCTTAAAGTAACCGATATTTTAAAAACAAAAGGCAGTACCATATTTGCCGTAATGCCAGCCAGCACCGTATATGATGCACTAAAACTTATGGGCGAAAAAAACATTGGTGCATTAATGGTTATTGAAGATGATGTATTAAAGGGTATTTTTTCTGAAAGAGATTATGCACGCAAAGTAGTGCTGGAAAACAGAACATCAAGAGATACGATGATAAGCGATATCATGACAAAAAACGTATTCACCGTTTCGCCTGGTGATTCTATTGAGCATTGTATGGAAGTGATGACGACAAAAAAAATAAGACATCTTCCCGTAACAGACCATGATAAAGTAGCAGGAATTATTTCTATTGGCGATGTGGTAATGTCCATCATTGATTCGCAGAAAGAAACAATATCTCATTTACAGAATTATATTGCGCAATAGGGCAAATGCAAATAGGTAATGGTCAAAGATAAATTTCACCATTCATCATTGCAAATGAATGCTTAATTAAGCACCTATGATACCATTATTATTTTTTACGGCTGCACAACATTCATTGTATTTTATGCTCCTGCTCATTATTTTATACCTGTTTTACTTTGGTTACAATGATTGCTATGGTAATACTTGGTTATTATAGCATTTCATTTTTTAAAACAGAAAAACTGGAAAAATATATGCATGCGCCTGGTGGATCAACTTTGTTTATCTGCGGCGCAGGTATGGTTTTTATGGGCTGGTAAAATAATTTTTAAGGAAAAATTTTGAAAAATGCAGACATGTTGGTAAAGCAGTTTTTATTTGCAGATAAAGGAACTGCAAAACATACCGTAAACGAACTGGAGAATCTTAGTAAAGACATTTCTATTTTTCAAAGTTATCCTAACTATATAGCACCAAGTAAAATTTTAGATAATTTTAAGGGGCTTTTCAAAAGCAGAAAATACCATATTTTGGGAAGCTAAAACTGGCAGAAACTTTTACCAGTAATATTTTATTTTCTTACTTTACGCTAAAGCTTCATTTAAAAAATCTGTCATAGGCTTAGCTGTTTTAAAAATATCCGCAATATTTTTTACAAGGTCTTTACTTTGAAGTTCAGTATCGGTAAGTGTTTTGGTCACCACAAAGCTTTTCAATTTTAAAAAATCTATTGCCGGGTTTTCATCATCATATCCTTTAGGTGGCCGCTGCAGGGTATCTTTTGTATCTATGCTTCCAAAAGTTTCTATAAATTTTTTTGTGTTGATTATTTTTTTAAAATTTTTAAAATTATAATCTACCTCCTGCCGTATTTTGGCCAGCAACGGGGCTTCCGGCCACCAGCAGCCACTTGCAAGAAAAGATTTACCGGGTTCTATATGCATGTAAAAACCTGCAGCGTTAGATTTTTTACCACCCTTTGCAAAATATCCTGCAATGTTTGTTTTATAAGGCGTTTTATCTTTTGCAAAACGAATATCCCTGTTTATGCGAAACACACATTCTTTTAACTGCAGTAGCGCAATATCAGCATCATAAGAACCAATAGCTGCTATTAGTTTTTCTACCGTTGCATATACATCTTCTTTTACTGCTTCATATTTTTTTCTGTTGCTGTCAAACCATTCTTTAGTATTATTTTTCTTAAGATCTGTAAGAAACTCCAATGTTAATTTTTGTATCATAATTTTATTTTAGCACAATGGCACGAATAATTTTAATAAAATTAATTTTATTTTTAAAATTTTCTTGTTTTTATTTTCTTCTTCTTTTCGAAAAGTGTTGTTCTTAATTCCCTCAGCCGATCATTGCTAAAAAATCATCTTCACTCATTATTTTCACACTCACCAGTTTTTTGGCTTTTTCTAATTTACTTCCTGCATCATCTCCCACAATTAAATAATTTAAATTGCTGCTTACCGCACTCAAAATTTTACCTCCGTTTGCTTCTACCATTTCTTCTGCTTCTTTTCTTTTTAATTTATTAAGTGTGCCTGTAAATAAAAATGTTTGTCCGCTAAGTGTTGCAGATGTTAATGCTTTTTTCTGCGATTTAATTTGTACACCTGCTGCCTCCAGCCTGTGCAGCATGTCTACATTATCTTCATTCAAGAAAAACTTTGTAATACTGTCTGCAACTTTTACACCTACATCATCTAATTGTAAAAGTTGTTCGGTATTCATTTTTGCCAAATCAAAAATATTGGTAACGGCTTGTGCCAGCATTTTTGCTGTGGTTTCTCCTACATATCTAATGCCAAGCCCGTAAATGAGGCGGTGCAGGGGTTGCAGCTTGCTTGCTTCCAAAGCTTCCAGTAAATTATCAATAGATTTTTGGCCAAAGCCTTCCAGCGTTTTTAAATGCACAGCTTCTAAATCATAAATGGAGGGGATATCTTTTATTAACCCCATTGCAAAAAACTTGCGCACATTTGCCTCGCCCATACTTTTAATATCCATTGCATCTTTACTCACAAAATGTATAATTCGTTCTGCAACCTGTGCTTCGCAATTTATATTTACACAACGCCAAACGGCTTCAGCTTCCGGCCTCACCAGGTCATCATTGCATACAGGGCATTGCCTGGGAAATTCAATTTCTTTTTCATCGCCCGCTCTCAATTCCGGTAGCGATTTTACAATTTGCGGTATTACATCGCCGCTTCTTTCTATTAAAATGTGATCCCCTATTCTTAAATCTTTTTCTTTTATATAATCTTCGTTGTGTACAGAAATACTGGTAACGGTAACGCCGCCAACCTGCGCTGCTGCTATCTTTGCTACGGGTGTAACCGCTCCTGTTCTCCCCACCTGGTATTCTATATCCAACAAAGTGCTGGTAGCTTGCCTTGCTTTAAATTTAAATGCAATTGCCCAGCGGGGATGGTGAGAAGTCATGCCGAGTTTATCCTGCAACTCAAGGTTGTTTACCTTTATTACCATGCCATCTATCTCATAAGGAAGCGTATCCCGTTTTGTTTCAAATTCATTTACATACGCTATCACATCAGCAATACCCTGCGCTACTTTCATTTCTTTTTTTGGGCTTTTAAAACCAAGGCTCCAAAGCATTTCTAATAAACCGGAGTGTGTATCAGGAATTTTTTGTGCGGTAATTTTGCCCATTGTTATAAAACTGATATGGTATAAAAATGCTTCGAGGTTTCTTTTGCTTACTACTGCACTGTCTTTCATTCTCAATGTACCGGCGGCAGCATTGCGTGGGTTTGCAAGCGGCGGTAATCCTTCTTCCATAAGGCTTTCATTGTATTTTGCAAAGTTGCTTTTATTCATCATTACTTCGCCACGTATTTCTATTTGCTCAATGCCGTATTCGCAAAATAATGCTTTTACCGGTACAGATCTTATCTGCAAAACATTTGGGGTAATATCATCTCCTGTTTCGCCATCGCCTCTCGTAATGCCTCTCAATAATTTATCCTTGTCGTATACCAGCGAAATACTTGCGCCATCAAATTTTGGTTCTACACAATATTCAATTGCTGTGAGTCCGGATAATTCTCTCACTTTCCTGTCAAAGTCATTCAGGTCATCAGCATTATAAGAATTATCCAGCGACAGCATAGGAACCAGGTGCTGTACTTTCGGAAAGTTTTTTATTAACCCCTTGCCCACTCTTTGTGTGGGAGAATCATCGGTGATAAGCTCTTGATTATCCTCTTCAAATTGCTGTAGTTTTTTATAAATAATATCATATTCATAATCGCTTATCAGCGGGTCGTTTTCTACATAATAACGGTGTTCGTGAAATCGCAAAACATTTCTTACTGCTTCTATATTTTCTGTTGTTATTTCGCCTGCGGCAGATGATATCCATTGTTTGGAACTTGCCTGAAGTGCTCTTACCTGTTGTGCATTAAACATAACGCCAAAGTTAATGAGAGATAAAATAAAAACAAGCAGCCTGCTTAGCTTAACGAAAAACTTCGCTGACATTCACAAAATAATTTCAATATTTTTTATTCTACGCTTTTCTCTTTGTTCTCTAAGCCTTTCCTTTACTTTGTATCCTATAAAAAATAATTATGCATTTACATCGCTTTCTTATTTTAGCAGCTATTGTTTTATTCCTTGCATCCTGCAGCAGCAAACAAAAAGTTTCGCTTCTTATACATCATGCAAAAATTTATACTGTAGATGATAATTTTTCCACAGCAGAGGCAATGGTAATTACAGAAGGAAAAATAATTGCCACCGGCAGCAACGATGATATTCAAAAAAACTATGAAGGCAAAGAAACGATAGATGCAAAAGGCAATACTATTTTCCCTGGTTTTATAGATGCGCATTGCCATTTTACGGGCTATGCTACAGATATGTGGAAATGCAGTCTCTTTGGTACAACATCTTTTGAAGAGGTGGTAAATAAAATTACAGCTTACAGTAAGCGAGCGCCCATGCAATGGATTTATGGCAGAGGATGGGACCAAAATGACTGGGCGGTAAAAGAATTTCCGGATAAAAAAATATTCGATAGTTTATTTCCTGATCGCCCGGTTTTTATAAAACGGGTAGATGGTCATGCAGCATTGCTCAATCAAAAGGCACTGGATATTGCAGGCATTACAACAGCCACAAAAATACCAGGCGGCGAAGTAGAAATAAAGAATGGAAAACTTACTGGTATTTTAGTAGATAATGCTATGCATTTTGCAGAAAAAAAAGTACCGCTGTTAAATGATACGCTTGCAAAAAAATATTTTAATGATGCACAGCAACTTTGTTTTGCAGCAGGGCTTACAGGTGTGCACGATTGCGGCATTACGGAGCAAACGGTGGAGCTCGTAAAAGAAGCACAAAAAAATGGCGGATTAAAAATGAAAATATTTGCATTGCTTGCAGATGATACTTCTTACTACGAGCGATGGATAAAAAGCGGCCCGCTTAAAACAGAGCGCTTACATGTAGGCGGTTTTAAATTTTATGCCGATGGTGCACTCGGCAGCCGTGGTGCATGTTTGCTAAAAGATTATGCAGATAAAGCTGGCTGGAAAGGGTTTTTATTAAGCGATACCAGTCATTTTATAAAAGCAGCAAATATGCTCGCAAATTCTGCATTGCAAATGTGTACGCATGCTATTGGCGATAGCGGCAACAGGGCTTTGCTGCAAATTTATTCAGCAGTTTTAAAAGGAAAAAATGACCGGCGCTGGCGTATAGAACATGCGCAGGTAGTAGCGCCAAATGATATTCATTACTTCGCAGATTTTAATATTATTCCTTCTGTACAACCCACCCATGCCACAAGCGATATGTATTGGGCGGCAGACAGGCTTGGAAAAGAACGCATAAAAAATGCCTACGCTTATAAACAATTATTGCAAACCAATGGCTGGATGCCCCTGGGTACAGATTTTCCGGTAGAAGATATTAACCCGCTTAAAACATTTTTAGCAGCAGTTGCAAGGCAGGATAGTAAAGGGTTTCCTGCCGCAGGTTTTCAAATGGATAATGTGCTTGGTCGCAAAGAAACCATTTACGGAATGACGCTATGGGCAGCCAAAGCGGCATTTGAAGAAAAGGAAAAAGGAAGTCTTGTTGCCGGAAAAGCCGCAGATTTTATTATGCTGGATAAAGACCTTATGCAATCTGCAAAGGAAGATATTTTAAAAACAACAGTGCTGGGTACATGGGTAAACGGGGAGCAGGTTTATGGGAAAAAATAGCTAATAAAAAATACATTGCTGCTGTCACTAAAAATTATTCTTCATTTCAAAAACCCTATTTTTGCAGCGTTTTTATATCAACACTAACAAAAAATTATACCATGTCATTAATTACTGTTGGCACCATGGCTTTTGATGCTATTGAAACTCCTTTTGGAAAAGTAGATAAAATCATTGGCGGTTCGGCAACTTATGTAGCGTATGCTGCAGCAAATTTTATAAAACCTATTCAGCAGATTTCTATTGTGGGCTATGATTTTCCGCAGGAAGAAATGGATGAACTTACCCGCCGCGGGGTAGAACTGGATGGTGTGGAAATAGTGACTGATAAAAAATCTTTTTTCTGGAGTGGTAAATACCACATTGATATGAACACGAGAGATACTCTGATAACGGACCTCAATGTGCTGGAAGATTTTAACCCGATAGTGCCGGATAGCTACCAGGGTGCAGAGTTTTTAATGCTGGGAAATGTAATGCCAAAGCTACAGTTGAGCGTAATAAACCAGTTAAAAAAACGCCCCAAACTTATTGTAATGGACACTATGAATTTTTGGATGGATGTGGCCATGGATGACTTAAAAGAATTATTAAAAAGCGTAGATGTATTGCTCGTAAATGACGGGGAAGCAAGACAGCTAAGTGGCGAAATATCGCTTGTAAAAGCGGCAAAAAAAATAATGGATATGGGCCCCGGCTTTTTAATAATAAAGAAAGGCGAGCATGGTGCTTTATTGTTTCATGAGAATCATGTATTTTTTGCCCCTGCATTACCGCTGGAAGAAGTTTTTGACCCAACTGGTGCAGGCGATACCTTTGCTGGTGGCTTTATTGGGCACCTGGCAAAAACAAAAGATATTAGTTTTGATAACATGAAAACAGCTATTATTGTAGGTAGCGCCATGGCAAGTTTTTGTGTGGAAAAATTTGGCCCGGAGCGTTTAAAAGAAATTACCAAAGCAGATATTGATGCAAGAATAGGAGAGTTTGTACAACTGGTAAATTTTGATATTGACTTAGTTTAAATTTTACAAAGAAAGAATAACAATAAAAGGAGAGGCTGTTTCATACTCATGAAACAGCCTCTCCTTTTTTAAACAATGAAACTTCTTTTATAATTTAATTACTCTTTCACTTGCAACTCTTTTTCCATCATTATCTCTTAACTCTACCAGGTAAACGCCGCTGGTATAAGCAGATAAATCCAAAATCATATTTTCATAAATAGCCATGGTAGAAAAAGCTTTTGTTAAAATCTTTGCTCCTTTGCTGTCATAAATATTTATTATCCTTACTGTAGTATTTGTTGTACTGCTGTAATAACTAATTCTTACCAGATTTTGTACGGGGTTTGGCCATATAAATAAACGATTTCTCTCTGCATCAATATCAGTAATAGTTATGGGATTAGAAATACCGGTACAACCACTTGCAGCATCAGTTGCAGTAACCACGTATGTTCCAAAATCAGCAACCAGTCCTGTAAGATTATTTATTGATGTAGTTAAAACAGGTAATACAATATTATTTCGTTTCCATTGATAAATATAATTGCCCGAAGGGTTTACACTGGCAGATAATACAGCAGGGTGTGCAGGATTAACTATTGTAGCAGGTGCCACAGATAGGGTAACTACAGGTAATACACCTATTCTTGCCATTACTGGTATTGATGTATCCATGCCACACGCAGTGGTGAAAACGACTACCCTGTATTTATAATTTGCCAAAGCAGGTGTAAGCCCGGCCAGTGTTATTGACGAAGCATTTGCGCCGGCAATATTGGTATAATTAATACCATCTATACTTTGTTGCCATTGATATTGTATACCGGTGCCCGTAGCTGTTACAGTAAAAACTGCAGCGGTTGTACAAACCGTAATATCCTGTGGCTGCGCAGTTATTAAAGGTGCAGATTGAACAGTAAGCGTAGCAGCATTTGTATTGATAGCACTTGCACATGTGCTGGCAACAACCGCCCTATATTTGTTATTGCCCATTGCTGCGGTTACATTTGCAAGGGTTAATGTTGCATTTGTTTCGCCGGCAATATTGCTGTATGCAGTGCCGGCATCTGTACTTAATTGCCATTGATAACTGAGACCGCTACCGCTGGCGGCAGTATTAAATGTAGCAGCAGTACCAATACATTTTGTAACATCAGCAGGCTGGGTGCTAATGCTGGTGCTGGCATTCACCGCAATTAATACACAAGTAGAAACTACTGTTGCAGGTACACAGGTACCAGATACGATCACTTTAAATGCCATGCCATTCATAGCAGCAGATACAGCGGGTACGGTATAAGTTGCTGCATTTGCTGAAACAATATTTGTGAACGAACCGCTGCAACCTGTAGCTGATGATTGCCATTGATAACTAATGTTTGTACCCGTTGCAGATACGCTGAAAGATGCACTGGTGCCATTACATACACTTACTGATTGTGGCTGATTTGTAATGGCAGGCGGTATTTGTACCGTTAGCAATACATTGGATGAGGTAACCGAAGACGGACAATTGTTACTAACAATAACATGGTAAAGATTATTATTCATTGCTGTGGTAACAGCCGTAATATTCAACGAAGCCGTAGTTGCTCCGGTAATATTTGTAAAAGAAGTTCCGCCATTTGTACTTACCTGCCATTGATAAGACGGGGCACTGCCGGTAGCTGTTACAGTAAACAATGCATCGCTGCCTGTGCAAACCGTAGTTGCAGCAGGCTGAGCTGTAATGGCCACGCCACTGTTAACAGTGAGTATAGCACTGGAAGATGTAACAGACGAAGGGCAACTATTGCTTATAATTACCCTGTATTTATATCCATTCATTGCAGCAAGCGTATTGGCTATAACCAGTGTGGCATTGGTTTCCCCGGAGATATTACTATAGTTTATGCCGTCTGTACTCAACTGCCATTGGTAAGCAGGCGCACTGCCCTGTGCTATTACGCTAAACGTAGCAGATGCCCCGCTGCAGCTGGTTACAGCAGCAGGCTGGCCAGTTATTGAAACAGGGATACATGCGGTAGTGGGCAAAATTAATGTGAAGGTATCTACTGCTTGCACAATACTTCCTGTATTGGAAAAAATGGTACTCTTAATATCTACCGTAGCTACGTTCTGAAGCGTAATATCATCCACATACCATCCCTCTACTGCGGTGCCATTATCTGTTGTATTCCTAAAACGAAATTTCACGGTTTGATTTGCATAAGGCGTAAGATTTACAACAGATTTTATGAATCCATTGCTGCTACCCGTAAAGGCTGGCCTCACTCCAAGTAATGTCGTTATATCCATTATATCATTATAACCATTTTTAGTAAAATTAGCTGCACCAATATCATTATAAGTTGTTCCTCCATCAGTACTTATTTCTACCACAGCACCATCATAAGTACTCTCCATATTATACCAATGCCAAAAACTTAATGGCGGCGGCGTTGCTCCCAGTACAATCCCAGAGGAAGAAAACAAACGCTGATCAGAAATATTTACGGTGTTTAATGAAAAATAAGATGAAGGAGCACTATGGCTGCGGGCATTTGAACCCCCCCAGTTTGTAGCAGTAGTGGTAGAAGTAGTCCACGTAGCAGCGGGTATTGCAGTGCCTGTTACCTGATCTTGAAACAGTGTAAACGTAGGAAAATAACTTCCGCTATTTATGGTTACAGTATATGGATAAGTTTGTGTAGTACCAGCAGCCTGATTTATGATAAAACTTACCACTCTTGTAGCAGGAGTATATGTGCCGCCACTTAAATAAGTCACGTTTAAAGGAAGGGTATCCCTTATTATAAAGTTACTAATGATACTGCATGTGCCAGATACCACCTTGTTAGTATAGGTTACGGTTAGTCCTTCCTGTTGCTGTGTTACACTTTGAGTGAGAGTAATCTTTGTTTCTAATGTGGAAAATCCTACTGTTTGATCACCGGTACTTCCAGATGAACCTTGTCTTGCATCTGTACCCATACCTCTTCGTGCAAATGCATTTAATATAGCACAATGATAACGACCGGCATACAATAATTGATCTGCAGCAAGTATGGCGTCTCTGCCATCTATAAAACCAGGGCTGCAAGGTTGCAATTTCATTCCCTCAATTACCAGTTTTAATGCGGCGGAATTTCCTCCAGTTGCAGTTGCGTTAAATAAGTTAGGATTTATGCCATCTATCTGGATCATATTCCAGGTCATATCCCATAAAGTTGCGGCCCATACTTCCCCAATGTCATGCACTTCGCCACCAGATGCGGCTACAAATGCATAGGTAAGATTATTCACTGTAAAATTGGTAGAGTATTTTTTTGTACGAATGCCATTGCCTGCAGCAGTTTGAGCAAGTACATAATTACCTATGGGTCGGCTGATGTTAAACCCGTCTGTTATTTGTGCTGTAGCCCAGTTGGTCGTCATCATTAAACCAAAATAATCACTCCACCCTTCACCGGCTTCTTCTGCGTTGGATAAGCAGCCTGCATTGCCTGCTACACCACCAGTGAGCCTGCTGCTTATTCCATGTGTATATTCATGTGCCATTATACCCGCATCAAGATCACCATCCCTGTCAGGATTTGGTGCAGTAAAAAGATACATGCGCATTCTTGGTCTGCCACCATCTGGAGGAGTACCAAAATTAGCATTGTTTGTACCCGATGCACTTTGGGCTATAGCAATTACGTAATCATTAGCCGCACCACCACGGCCCTGGTTATTTGCCTGAAAGTTTCCTGTAATTTCATTAAAGCCATAGTTATAGGTAAGATCATGCATCAGGTTATTCCAATAAAAAAGATTGGTAATAGCGTATTGTTGAAACAACGGATCAGTAGGCGCCAAAGTATAATCTGGAATAAAATTAAAATTTAAAGGCTCTGTTGCAGTACTGGATGTGGCAGGCAAACCAGTAGGTGTAATAATGCCAACATTGGTATTTGTATTTGCCCTGTCTTCTGTAGCCCATGCATTATTGCCACGGGTAATGATGTAATCTGTTACTCCATCGTTATGCCATTTTAAAGAAACCGCATTGGCATTGGAAGCTCCTGCAAGCGTCCATGGATTTGCAACAGAAACTGCAGCGCCATATAAAGGACTTTCTATCGGGTATGGAATTACAAGGTAGTTTGCATTGTTTATGATGGCGGGGCTGGTTTGTGAAGTTGTTGAACTATGAAGTTCCTGTTGTAATTGCTGAGCCTCATTTTTTTTGAATAAACTGGTTTCGGCAAATTGTTCGTATACCGTCAAATTATTTTTTTCTAATACTTCGTTCGTAATAGCATCTACTCTTACCTGCCACATATCGTCTGTATTTGCCGGGGCAATAAAAATTTCCCAAATCAATTTTATTGATTTTTTTTCTCCTTTATGTTGCACCGGCAACCAGAATAATTGTGCCGTTATATCCTCATAAGCAATGCCCAGAGTGCCAAAATTTATTTTGGGTAACGTGGTAGTAACGATAGGGAATTGTAAAGGCCTTTTTGCCTGCACATAAGCAGCAGCAATAGTTACAGCATTGGATGGTGCAAGAACAGGTAATACAGATTTTTCGTTTATTGTATTATTATCTGCTAAAAATGTACCTGCCTTAGATACCATTTCGCCATTTTTAAAAGCCAGTACTATGATACTATTGTGAACCGGAATATTTTTAAAAGTTTGCTGCAAATAAATGTAAGTAATACCGGTAGCTGTATTAGAAAAAGCTTGTGCTATCTGCATATCTCTTAACTGTGTATCGGAAAAGCCGGTAGCTAGTTGTCCTTTTTGTATTATAGAGAATGCTTTGTTTTTATCCATTTCCACATCCTGAGAAAAGGAATACAATACAGCAAAAAAACAAATAAAAGAGAGTATAATTTTTTTCATAAAAAATATCAGATAAAGTAATAGGAAATTGTTTTAATTAATAGGGGATATTTAAAAATATACGGAACACGGTTTTTGTTTATAAAGTACTTTTCTCAAAGCTAATTTAAAACAATTGTTTATTCTAAAAAAGTGATATATAGTTTTATGCAAAAATTGTTATCCATTTAAATAAATTTTTGTTTAAAGGTTAACACAACCTTATAACCGTTTTAAAAGATAAATTAAGCATCACTTATTTTGTTGATTATTTTTGTGTGTCATTGTAATTGAATATGAAGTTTATTTTACTACTATTTTTTGGAACATTAAGTATGTATGCCATACATGCGCAGGTTAAATTCAGTGCAAGCATATCTCCTGAAAATGCAGGGAAAGACGAATACATTACCTATCGTTTAATAGCAGAAAATACAGAAAGGATAA
>JANXXM010000078.1 GCA_025350645.1 Ferruginibacter sp. | reverse complement strand
TTCAGCGCCATTGCTGCATTGGCAAGCACTACCGCATTTTGTGCCCATGTACCTTCTCCTTTTAAAATTCTTGTAAAAGTAGCTGCAGCCTCATCCGGCGATTGCCCTCCTGTTATGTCATTTTGTGTTACCGTTCTTTTTCCTAAAAAAAATGGGGTAGCTATTTTTTCTCCTTTGCGGTTTATAATTTTTGTATCTGCCGTAAGGCTTATTTCATCATAGCCATCTAGGCTGTGCACGATAGTAAATTTTGTAGCGCTCTGCTGTAGTAAATAATTATACATTCTTGCCAGCTCCACATTATACACGCCTAGCATTTGTATGCCAGGCTTTGCCGGGTTTACCAGCGGCCCCAGCATGTTAAACAAAGTGCGCACACCCATTTGTTTACGAATATGACTCACCACTTTTAATGCCGGGTGAAAAAGCGGTGCATGCAAAAAAGTTATGTTTGCCGTATCCAGTTCTTTTTTAAGATCATCATTTTCTTTTTTAAAAACGTACCCCAGCTTCTCCATTACATTGCTAGACCCCGTAACCGAAGTAGAAGCATAATTGCCATGCTTGGCTACTTTATTGCCTGTACCTGCCACAATAAAACTGCTTATGGTAGATATGTTGAATGTATTTTTTCCATCGCCGCCCGTACCTACGATATCAATAATTTCATCATCAAAATTTATGGTTATCGCCATATCCAGCAGTGCATCTCTAAAGCCCTGTAACTCTGCAGTAGTAATGGTTCGCATAAGATATACAGAAATAAATGCGGCTATCTCCGCATCATTGTATACGCCCTTACCTATATTTAGCAATACTTCTTTTGCATCTTCGTAATACAAACTTTTATGCTCAAAAAGGGTAGTTAATATTTTTTTCATTTGTTGTTTTTTGCAGAATACTTTTATTTAAAAAATATTTGAATAATAGTTTTTTCACCAGCCAAGACAGCAGCTATGATCATCATCGTTGTGTCACTCCCTTTTACCATATACCTCTATTGAAGTTGTTTATGAAATACAATATTTATTTTACTCAAAAAAATACTCAGCGTTTCATTTTGTTTATAATTTATTTTTTATTGCAGCAGCCAGTTGCGCATTATCTTTTCACCATCAGGGGTAAGTACACTCTCCGGGTGAAATTGTACCGCCTGCATATCATACTTTTTATGCTGCATGGCCATTACATAATTATTTTTATCTGTAGCAGTTACTTCCAGTTCCGCAGGCAATGTTCGTCCATCTATTATCCAGCTATGGTATCTGCCTACTTCAAATTCATGTGGCAGTCCATTAAATAATTTACTTTTATTTTCGTTTAGTTGTACGGGTGTGGCAATACCGTGAAAAACAGCATCCAAGTTTATAAGAGATGCGCCAAAAGCCTGTCCTATAGCCTGGTGGCCAAGGCAAACGCCCAGTATACATTTGCTGGCTGCATATTCTTTTATTAAAGGCAATAATAATCCTGCTTCCTCAGGAATCCCCGGCCCCGGAGATAGTATTATTTTATCATACTTTTTTACTTCTTCCAATGCTATTTTATCATTACGAAACACATCCACTTTAATGCTCATAATTTTTTCTGTAAGATGCACCAGGTTGTATGTAAAAGAATCATAGTTATCAAATACCAATATTTTCATCAGGTTATTTTTATTTATTTAAAAAAAGAGTGCTCTTTATATACCTCTTCAATTTTAAGATGCATTATGTACTTTTCTTAAAGCATATTTACAGCACAAAGGATATTTTCTTACTACTGTACAATTGTTTTTGCAAGTATTACTGCATACTTTAATGCCTGCAGTTTATTGTTTACTTCTTCCAGCTCATTTTGCGGAACGCTTGCTGCCACTACACCTGCGCCCGCCCTACAGGTAAGTACATTATTCATACTGCAAAAAGTACGTATCATTATTGCATGGTTGCAACTGCCATTAAAACCAAACCAGCCGATAGCACCACCATAAAAACCACGCTGCGTTTTCTCAATATTATCTATCAGTTGCATGGCCTTATATTTTGGTGCACCACTTAGCGTACCTGCCGGAAACCCCGCACCCAAAACGGTAAAAATATTTTCGTTACTTTTTATTACACCCTGCACTTCGCTCACCATGTGTATTACATGGGAGTAGAAATTTATTTTTTTAAACTGCGTTACTTCTACCTTATCGCACACTCGGCTAAGGTCGTTACGGGCAAGGTCTACAAGCATTACATGCTCTGCATTTTCTTTTGCATCCTGCTCCAGTAATACAGCGTTTCTTTTATCTTTTTCATCATCGCCCGTTCGCATAAATGTGCCCGCAATAGGATTTACAATGGCTTTTCCATTATTAATAATCAGTTGTGCTTCCGGCGAAGATCCCATTAGTTTATAATTTCCATAATCAAAATAAAAGAGATAAGGCCCAGGGTTTATGCTGCGCAATGCCCTGTACACATTAAATTCATCCCCTATAAAATCTTGTTCAAACTTTCTGCTCAGCACTATCTGAAATACGTCTCCACGCATACAGGCATCTATACCTTTCTTTACCATTGCCATATATTCATCATCAGTTCTGTCGCTGGTTTCAGCACCTGCAGTATCAAAATTAAATTGCGGAATATCCTTGCTTTTTAAAATTCCTTCCACATCTGCCAATTTACTTTCTACTCCATCAAAATGATTTTCGCAAAGGTGCAACGTGTCTTTATAATGATCTATAATTATTACATACTGGTAAAGTCTATAGCGCATGAGCGGGATAATATCTTCTACATTTTCACCAGCTTTTTTTTCAAATTTTATATGATCAAAAAATTGTACCGCATCATAACTGGTATAGCCAAATACGCCCTGGGCAATACTTTCAATGTTATTTTCTGTAGCCAGCGGTTCAAAATTTGCCATAAATTTTTGTAGCAGCAAAGGCATATCTGTTATTTTATCTACCGTTATTTCCTCTTGCTTTGTACCGGGAAATTTATATTCTGCCTGCTGCAAATACGTAATTTCTATACCACTCACGGCATGTATGCCTATTATTGAACGGCTGTTTTCCCCTGCATGTGCATCGGTACTTTCCAGCAGTATGGTATCCCGAAACTTATCCCGCATACGCAGGTAAATGCCCACCGGCGTATAAATATCCGCTGCAATTTTTTTGCTTGTTGTAGTTATTTTTATTTTGCTCATGATGTATAAAAAAAGCCCCGGCAATGTGCCGGGGCCTGTTTATTTAATTGTATAAATACGGCTATAGCACAATCATTGAGAGACTGCACCACCACCATGTGTTATTTAAAGTTTGTTTGTTCATTTGTGCAAATATTGTATAGAATTATTGAAATACAAAATATTTTATTTTTAAGGGTACCGCTATTTCGTTTTTATTATTGTTTCATTGCATGATATATTTGTGCAACAACTTAACCATGCTAGAAATGGAGACATACGAGGTTATTCTTGTATATTATTTTCTTTTTTTTCTTTATGCCTTGATTTTTTAAACAGGTTAGAGAAAAGATTTTAATAAATTGGTTTATTCATTTAGATTCCTATTGTGATTCACGCACCAAAGCGTAAAACGTCAAAAAACTTTCACAAATATATTTTACAAATCTGGTCATATAATTTTATAAAAAGTTTCCAAAAAATTACCTACTCATAATATGCAGCAACGAAACTTTCGTATCAAAGCCTCTCTTTATCCCCTCCCTTTTGTCAAATGAAAAACCTTTCTTATTTTTAAATGAATAACTCATTAAAATAAGCATACCCATTACATGAAGGTTTACAAATTCGGCGGCGCATCTATAAATAATATTGAGCGCATACAAAATACAGCAACTATTATTAAAAATGATGCATCGCAAAAATTACTGGTAGTAATATCTGCCATGGGCAAAACTACCAATGCACTGGAAAAAATAGCGACAGCCTATTTTGAAGAAAGAAAAGAAGATGCGCTCCTCTTATTTGAACAGGTAAAAAATAACCACCTGGAAGTGGTAAAATATTTATTAATACACAACTGGAAAGCTGCAGAAGACCAGCTTAAAGATTTTTTTACAGAAATAGAATGGATGCTGCACGATAAGCCTGTGCGTAGTTATGATTATTATTATGATCAGATCGTATGCTGCGGAGAACTTTTTAGCACTTGTATTGTGGCGCATTACCTGCAGGCGCAAAAGGCAAATGTACAATGGGTAGATGTGAGGGATATTGTGCGTACCGATAATAATTTTAGAGATGCTACGGTAGATTTTAATTATACCACACAAAAAATAAATGATGATATTATCCCGCTTTTTGCGGTGCATGATATTATAATTACACAGGGTTTTATTGGCGCTACAGACGAAAACGAAAGCACTACGCTTGGGCGGGAAGGCAGTGATTATACCGCCGCTATTTTTGCCAATATTTTAAACGCAGAAAGTCTTACGATATGGAAAGATGTAGAATCTGTAATGAGTGCCGATCCTAAAAAGTTTGCAGATGCGGTAAATATGCCGGCACTAAGTTTTACAGAAGTTATAGAAATGGCTTATTATGGTGCACAGGTTATTCACCCAAAAACAATAAAACCACTGCAAAATAAAAATATACCGCTGCTAGTAAAAAGTTTTTTAGATACCAGCCTGCCGGGTACTGTTATTAATGCTGTTGCATCAAAAAATTTGCCCCCTGTACTTGTACTTAAAGAAAAACAGGTAATGATACAGTTTTTATCCCGTGATTTTTCTTTTATAGAAGGAAAGCCGGTGGAACAATTGCATGATATATTTAAGGCTATAAAATTGCAGCCTAATCTTTCTCAAAATACGGCCATATCGCTTATTTGCTGTTTTGATGATATGGGCGAAAAAACGGATCGAATAGCTACAGAGGCTGCTGCTTTTTTTGATGTAGATGTAGAAAAAGGCTTGTCGTTACTCACTATCCGGCATTATGATGATGCGGCTATAGCGAAACTTACTGCGGGTAAAAATATTATTCTGGAGCAAAGGACAGCGGTTACCTTGCAGGCGGTTGTAAGGGGATAATTATTTTTTATAAGGCGATTTTTCATACAGCGATTCAACGATAACGGCAGCACAGCGAAAGTTTGTGTATCTAATTGATGACATAATCTCCTTTTTTATTTACCATGATAACGGGCAGTTGTTTTTTCAATTCAAAATACTCATACACTTCTTTAATATTGGTATTAAAATGCTGCAGATTTTGATTGTCTTTTATAGCAGTTTGTAAAAACTCCATTGATTTTTGGTTGTTATACCTTACAGGGAAAACATGCACCGGTATAAACTCCTGCCCCTGCGTACGTACATTGCTTGCAATAAAATACAGTTCTTCTATCGGCCCGTCTGTAAGCGGTATGCAGCCTGTACTTACACAGTTACCATGAATATATATTGCACTGCCGGGCCGGTTTTGATCGCTCAAAATTCTATCTGATGCATTGGGATAATTAAGCCCTAATGCCAGATGATAATTGCTGTTGGGGTTAAACTCATTAATATAATAAAAACCTTCTGGTACCTGGTAATCTCCTTCTACTCTTTTGGGGCCGGTAGCACCACTCTGCTGGCACACTTTATAGGTTTTAAATAATTTGTAAGGTTCATTATCTTTTGCTTTTACCCACACTTCCAGTTGACGATCATATTTAAAAGACCGTACATACATCTGCTGTGGCGGCCAGGTAAGATTTAATTTTTCGAATTGCTTTTTTACAGAATCTTCCATTTTAGAAAAGCCATCAGGCGTTTTTAAAATAAGCTTTGGCCCATAAGATGATTGTGCACACACAGCTATTGTAGTGCAGCTATGTAATAGAAATAAAATGATACTTTTCAGCAACAGTTTTTTCATATTCATTTACGTGGATAATTTACAATTGAATAAATGCTAAAATAGGATATTTATTAAAAATAACTTGTTAAAAAAACGTATAATATTCCTATGCATTATTTGCATTACACACCATAAGGTACTTAGAATGACTATTTACTATTTGAAATGTTTTTAACTCATTATAAAACTTAAATAATTTTAAAAATCGGTTAACCCTGTAGTTAGTTTAAGCGTTTGTTTAATAAAACGGTCTGTAATATCCAAATACCATAAGATTTTCAACTTATTTGCACTGAAATACCGTCAGGGTTTTCAACTGCAAATGAAGTTAGGGAGCTTTAAAATTTATTGAAAATATTTTAATTCAACATCCATAATTCTTCTGTTATACTTTTTTTGCTTAGTTCGTTTTATTAAGTTTTTGTGTGTTTCATCATGTGCCTTGTGTCTTTCATTTCAATACTAACTACTCATTTCCACGACTTCACAATTTTTCATTTCTATACCATCTATTACAAACCGAATAAGCGTCTTTGCTTTATGCCATCCCTGCCTGCCTGCGGCGCCGGGGTTCATGTGGAGGCAATGCAGTTTATCATCATACATTATTTTAAGTATGTGGGAGTGCCCGCTAATGAAGAGTTGCGAGCCATGAGCAATAATTTCATCCTTCACGCCCGGTGCATATTTTCCGGGATATCCGCCGATGTGCTGCAGATATACTTTCACTCCCTCGCAGTTAAAAAATAATTTTTCAGGATAAATATTTCTGATATCTGCACCATCAATATTACCATATACGCCTCTGAAAATTATTGGTTTTTGCCAGGGGCCTGCTATAATTTTATCTGCAATATCTTTTGTACCAAAATCACCGGCATGCCATATTTCATCACAATATTTAAAATGATCAAATACTGCTGCATCCAGGTAATGATGTGTATCAGAAATTAATCCTATTCTCGTCAATGGCTTACTTTTAATTTTTGTAAATTCGTTGTGTAAATTAATAATTATTCATTAAGATGGCTCATTATCATAAACTTGGCAGCATTCCACATAAACGGCATACGCAATTTCGCAAGCCAGATGGTAGTTTATATTCCGAACAATTATTTTCTACCGAAGGTTTTTCCAACGATTATTCTTTGTTGTACCATACTTATGCGCCCACACTCATCGTAAAATGCGATGACCCTGTAAATGTAAACCCTGTAATAGCGGAGGAACATATGCTTAAGCACCGCAGCCTAGAAGGGTTTAAAATAAAACCCGCAGCAGACTTTTTAGAAAGCCGCAAAGCTGTACTTGTAAATAATGATTGCCACATTGTACTGGCTGCGCCGCAACAAAGCATGACAGATTATTTTTATAAAAATGCAGACAGTGATGAAATGATTTTTATACATGAAGGCAGTGGCGTTTTAAAAACATGCTATGGCGAATTGGAGTTTGATTATGGAGATTATCTGGTAATACCCCGCGGTTGTATTTACCAGATACATTTTGATACAGAAGTAAATCGTTTGTTTATTGTAGAATCTCATTTACCTATTAGATATCCAAAAAAATATTTAAGTAGATACGGTCAGTTAATGGAGCACTCGCCTTATTGTGAAAGAGATATTCGAAAGCCCCAAAACCTTCAAACTATAGATGAAAAAGGGGATTATATTATTAAGACAAAAAAAGCCGGAATGCTTTACGGTATTCATTATAGCACACACCCCTTTGACGTAATAGGCTGGGATGGCTGCTGCTACCCTTATGCATTTTCTATACATGATTTTGAACCCATAACGGGTAGGGTACATCAGCCGCCTCCTGTGCACCAGACTTTTGAAACAGATGCGTTTGTAGTATGTTCCTTTGTGCCAAGGTTGTTTGATTATCACCCGCTTGCTATACCTGCTCCTTATAACCATAGTAATATTGACAGCGATGAATTATTGTATTATGTAGATGGAGATTTTATGAGCCGCAAACATGTAACCCGTGGCATGATTACGCTTCACCCGGCAGGAATACCACATGGGCCACACCCCGGCCTTGCAGAAAAAAGTATAGGTGCAAAAGAAACCAAAGAGCTTGCTGTAATGGTTGATACCTTTCGGCCATTAAAACTAACGGTGGATGCTATTGAAATAGAAAATGAGGGGTATGTAATGAGCTGGAGTGAGTAGACGTAAAATCTACAGATACAGCTATGACTTGTACAATGAAAGCGTTTTAAATTATGAAAGCAGCCTCTCTTAAAGATATAAAAACAGCACTGGAAACTATGACCCAGGAAGAGTTGCTCAAAGTTTGCCTGCGGCTTACAAAATTTAAAAAAGAAAACAAAGAATTACTTTCTTACTTAATATTTGAAGCATCGGATGAAAGTGAATATGCTCATAATATTAACGAAGCGGTTACGGATTTATTTGCACAAGTAAATACAAAAAGCATCTATATTGCCAAAAAAAATATAAGAAAAATTATAAGGCTGGCTGGTCGTTTTATAAAATACAGCGAACAAGCTTCTACAGAAACAGAAGTAATGATACATGTAGCAAAGGGTATGAAAGCACTTAAAATGGACTGGCAAAAAAGTGCTGCGCTGGTCAATATATACCAGTCTGTTTTAAAAAAAATAAATAAAAGTGTGGCGGGTATGCATGAGGATATGCAATACGATTATTTAAAAGAAATACGATTTTTATAGCTACCCTTTTTTAATAAGATTAACGATACATCTTGCCTGTTTAAAATATCGTTTTCGTAGTAAATATTTAATTGCTATTTATGAGATATATTGCATTTTTTTGGTTGGCTGTTTTGTTATTTTCCTGCAATAAAAAGAAATATAACGAGCCGCATATCCTTATCAGTACACGCTTTGGCGATATTGAAGCGGAATTATATCCTGTAAAAGCTCCTAAAACAGTAGCAGCATTTTTAAGTTATGTTGATAAGGGTTTATTTAAAAATACTTCTTTTTACCGCGTACTAAAGGCAGATGAAATGCCGGGTAGTTTTAATACTGGGCTTATACAGGGCGGCGTATGGCAAACAAACGGAAGCAAAATTCCGCCAGGTATAATACATGAGCCTACCATTGCCACGGGGCTTACCCATACCGGTGGTACGCTCTCTCTTGCACGCACAACACCTGGCAGTGCATCATCAGAATTTTTTATTTGCATTGGAGACCAAACCCCTTTTGATGCTGGCCACAATGGAACAACTGACAAGCTTGGTTTTGCTGCTTTTGGTAAAGTTGTAAATGGAATGAGTGTTGTAAAAAAAATACAGGCTGAAAAAAGCAATGCTGATAAATTTGATAACAAGATTGTAATAGATAATATTGAGCGATTATAAAATAAAAAAAATAAACATGAGAAGATATATTTTATTAACCAGCTTTTCTTTAGTATGCATAGTATTACAGGCACAGAATATTTACCGTGTTGCCATTTTTACTGATGGAAAAATGGGTAATATTTCTATAGCAACAGGTAGCGAAAGCTTGATTATAAATATTACAGCAAATGGAAATTTAACAGACTGGGGTACCGAATACCGTTCTGAAAGAATTACAGATTTTACCCGGCTGGAAAAATATCTTGGTCGTACAGATTACTATACCAATAGTGATAACGAAGCTTACAGGGGGAAAGTAAAATACATTGGCAATACAGCAATAACCTATTATGCTTCTTATGAAAATGATTTATTTAAGGGAAAAATAAAAAGTATCGGCAACTTGCAGATAACGTATTATCAACCTTATGAAGACGCTTTGCTAAAAGGAAAAATAAATAAAATAGGTAATGCAGAACTGACCTATTTTACTTCATTTGATAACGAAGCTCTCCAGGGAAAATTAAAAAAAATAGGTATCACTTCACTTAACTATTATCCTTCCTTTGAAGACAAAGCACTTAAGGGAAAAATAAAAACCATTGGAAATATGCAATACATTTATTATTCCTCTTTTGACAGGCAATATGCCGGCTCCATAAAATCCGGCGCACAATCTGTATTTGTAAATGGTATCAATTTTTATTTAAAATATTAATTCGCTCCTAAATTATTTACATGCTATACCTGGTTATTCTATTAAGCATTATCGGGATTGCCTTTGGTATCATTAAAAAAAAATCTAAAAATATTGTTGCGGAAAAAATTTTGGTGAGCGACGATGTATTAGAACAGCAAATATTATTTTTCACTACATTATCTCCGGCAGATAAAAAATTATTTAAGCAAAAGATTACCCTTTTTTTGCAGCAGGTAATTATAACGCCGGTAAATACCACACTATCTAATCTAGATAAAATATTAATAGCTGCTGGTGCTGTTATTCCTGTATTTCGTTTTGCACAGTGGGAATATTTTCAGTTGAAAGAAGTGCTTATATACCCAGATACTTTTAATATGGATTTTGTAACTACTGGCGAAGACAGAAATATTGCAGGGCTTGTGGGCACAGGTGTTTTTGAAGGAAAGATGTTGTTATCAAAAGCTGCATTGCAGCATAGTTTTAATAACAATACTGACAAACGAAATACAATCATTCATGAATTTGTACACCTTATAGATAAAACGGATGGCGATACAGATGGTATACCACATATACTGCTGGATAAACAATATGCACTGCCCTGGCTCAATTTAATACACGAAGAAATGAAGGAGATGCTAAAAGGCAACAGTGATATTGATGACTATGGCCTTACAAATAAAGCAGAATTTTTTGCAGTAGCAGCAGAGTATTTTTTTGAATGCCCGAATCTTTTACAGGAAAAGCATCCCAGACTTTTTGATATACTGCAAAAAATATTTTTGAATGAAAGAGTATAAAGCTTTCTTATTTTATCGTTTTGCCCGATCTCTGCAGGTGTAATTTTCGTAAATGTTTACTGTTGTAGTTTTAAACCTGGAGTTTAAATTGCAATGATCCTTTTCTGGTATTTTTTTATAACTACAAAAACCACACTCAACACATATATAACAAAATATTTATGCTAATAATAATTTTTATTGGCAGCCATGGGAAAATATATGCCCAAGTACCAGCAGATACACTGTTTAATAAACTGGATAGTCTTTCAAAAAAAGCGATAGCGCAGGCTACCAGATAAACAATACTGCACCATCAGCATATAATGATATAACAAAACTTAATGGAAGAGATTATTTTATTTTACTAGGCAGTAACATAAAGCAATCGTTCACCAAACCTTTTCACATGACGGGAAAGGACTGGGGTAATGCAGGTAAATTTGCAGCACTTACAATAGCACTTGGTTTTGCAGACAAACTCATACAAAGCAGGGCTATAAAATTGAGAAATAATAACCCTGCAGTAAAAAGTACTGGCAACTACATTAGCCGTTTTGGTGCTGTATACGAAGCGTATACCCTTGCTGGCTTTGGATTGTATGGTATAATAGCTAAAAATGAAAAAGTAAAAACGACTACATTGCTTGCTACACAGGCATATATTACGGGAGCACTGGTAGAAACAGTTTTAAAAACATTAACCGGAAGGCGCAGACCAAATACATACGGTGATTTTGAAGAAGCTCAGCCTACCTTTAAAGGACCATTCCAAAAATTTACAGATGCTAATGGTAAACGAAGTAATGGATCTTTTCCATCCGGGCACAGTACAGTGGCATTTGCAGCTGCCACAATATTTGCAGTAGAGTATAAGAGCAAATCCATTATACCTATTATTGCCTATAGTTCTGCAACGCTCATAGGCCTTAGCCGCATTTAAGAAAATAAACACTGGGCTACCGATGTACTTGTAGGAGCAGGACTCGGTTATCTTATAGGAAAACAGGTAGCATATAATTACCATCGCTTTGCAAAATTAAAATCCCGGCCTAAAAAAGCAGGTGGTCTCGCATTAAATATGCAATATAATTTTGGAAAAATAATGCCGGGGCTGGTTTATACATTCAGATGAAAAACGAAGGAACATAAATATAAAAATAAAACAGGAAATTTTTACTTGTAATCCTCGCTGATGCAAACCCAGTTTGAATGGGAGCGTTAAATATAAATGTTCATAAAAATTATTATAACTTTTGCACAAATAAAATATTAGGCTAGTAAATTTTTATAATAATCAAAACAATCTAAAATATAAAAAGCCGGTGAAAATTCACCGGCCAGTTTATTAAACCTAAAAGTATTATTTCGCTTTTTGCTTATTTTCAAATTCTTTGCGGATTATGTTTAGGGCCGCACCAGCTTTAAACCATTCTATCTGCTGTTTGTTATAGGTATGATTTACCATAATTTCATCCTTTGTGCCATCCTTATGCCTAAGTACTAGTTTCAATCTTTTGCCAGGCGCAAAGGTGAGTAGGCGAATAATATCTATGCTGTCATCTTCTTGAAATTTATCATAATCTGACTTGTCTTCAAAAGTAAGTGCGAGCATGCCCTGTTTTTTTAGATTGGTTTCGTGTATGCGGGCAAAAGATTTTACTAGCACAGCACGTACGCCGAGGTGGCGGGGTTCCATTGCCGCATGTTCTCTGGATGAACCTTCGCCATAATTTTCATCGCCCACGACTAAAGTGCCTATGCCTGCTGCTTTGTAGGCTCTTTGTGTATGTGGCACAGCACCATATAAACCGGTGAGCTGGTTCTTTATGAGGTTGGTTTTATCATTAAAAAAGTTTACTGCACCTATGAGCATATTGTTACTGATATTATCTAAATGTCCTCTAAATTTTAACCATGGGCCAGCCATAGAAATATGATCGGTTGTGCATTTTCCTTTTGTTTTTATGAGCAACCTGAGGTCTTGTAAATTTTCGCCGTTCCATGCTGCAAATGGTTCTAATATTTGTAAACGCTTACTATCCGGCGATACATTTACAATAACATGGCTGCCATCTGAAGCTGGTGCCTGAAAGCCCGCATCTTCCACATCAAAACCTCTTGGTGGTAATTCGTAACCGGTAGGTGCATCTAATTTTACCCATTCTCCCTTATCATTTTGTAAGGAATCGGTTAGAGGATTAAAATTAAGATCGCCGGCAATGGCCATTGCTGTTACAATTTCGGGCGAGCCTACAAAAGCAAAAGTATTGGGGTTACCATCTGCACGCTTTGCAAAATTTCTGTTGAAGCTGTGTACAATGGTATTTTTTTCTGCTTTTTCTGCGCCCACACGGGCCCACATTCCTATACATGGCCCGCAGGCGTTTGCAAAAACAGTAGCACCAATTTTTTCAAACGTATCTAAAAAGCCATCTCTTTCTATGGTGAAACGTACTTGTTCAGAACCTGGTGTTATCGTAAACGCTGAATGTAATTTTAAGCCTTTTTCTGAAACCTGTTTTGCCAAACTTTCTGCACGACTAATATCTTCGTAAGAGGAGTTGGTGCAACTTCCAATTAAACCTACTTCAATTTTTGTAGGCCACCCATTTGCTGCTGCAGCTTCTTTCATTTTGGATATTGGCGTTGCCAAATCTGGCGTGAATGGGCCATTTAAGTGTGGCTCCAATGTGTCTAAATCTATTTCTATAACCTGATCAAAATAATCTTGTGGGTTTGCATATACTTCAGCATCGCCGGTTAAATGTTCTTTAATAGCATCTGCAAATAATGCAATTTGTTCACGACCGGTAGCGCCTAAATATCTACTCATGCTTTCGTCGTAACCAAATGTAGAAGTAGTAGCACCAATTTCTGCACCCATATTACAAATGGTACCTTTACCTGTACAACTCATGCTTGTAGCGCCTTCACCAAAATATTCTACTACAGCGCCAGTACCACCTTTTACAGTAAGTATGCCTGCTACTTTTAGTATTACATCTTTTGCTGCTGTCCAGCCATTTAATTTTCCGGTAAGTTTTACACCAATTAATTTTGGCATTTTTAATTCCCATGCAAGGCCTGCCATTACATCGCAGGCATCTGCACCACCTACACCTATCGCTATCATTCCAAGCCCGCCTGCATTTACGGTATGGCTATCTGTCCCAATCATCATTCCGCCGGGGAATGCATAATTTTCTAATACTACCTGGTGAATAATACCTGCCCCAGGTTTCCAAAAACCAATGCCATATTTATTAGAGACAGAGGATAGAAAATCGTACACTTCGCTGCTTTCATGTACCGCTCTGTCCAGATCTACCTTGCTGTTATCTTTTGCTTCAATTAAATGATCGCAATGCACTGTACTCGGTACAGCCACAGTGGTACGACCACTTTGCATAAATTGTAGCAAGGCCATTTGAGCAGTTGCATCCTGCATTGCTACTCGATCTGGCGCAAAATCAACATAAGAAATACCTCTTTCAAAAGGTTTGGTATGATTGTTTTCCCAGAGGTGGGCGTACAATATTTTTTCCGTAAGTGTAAGCGGTTTCCCCAAAAGTTTACGGGCTGCTGCTACGCTCTCAGGAAAATTTGCGTAAAGCTTTTGAATCATTGCGAGGTCGAATGCCATGGTGTAATTTTTATTTTATAATATTTTATTCTTTAAATTTTTTCAAATAATTTTTTAATTCATCTAAAGCAATATTTTCAAAATCCCAAATATCTTTTTTATGAAGGAGTGAATATTCCAAGCTGCAATATTTATTTGCTTGTTGCCTTTCTTGGCGGTTACTATTATCCCACTTAATGTAATAATGGTACCAATTTTTATCAAACTCTACTTGGTCAATAATGGTTTTTCCTACATCTGCACATTCCCACCATTTTTCCAAACAATCTGCAAATAATGAGTGTTTATTTTGAGATTTAATGGCTTTTAGAACTGTGCTTAATTCTCCTTTACCATTTATATTTATTATAAAACAAGAAATTTCTAAAATATTATTCCCTAGTTTTATTTTAATGGATTCCTGTACATTTTTTAAAACATATTCTTCACCAAATACTTTTGCAATCATTTTATTTAAAAAGCCAATTCTATCATTCTCTATATAATCTTGATCTATTATTATTCCTACTTTTTTTAAGGATTTGTTTTCAGCCTGTGTTTTAAATATCGTTAATTTTTTTTCTATTTTATCCGAATATTCAAAATCATTTATTCCACCAAGCTCTTCCACCAAAGGACTTACAACATTTTTGATACCTAAAAGTGCTTCAATAAAAAATTTATCATTTTTGCCTTCTACGATGATTTTATATTTGCTCACCTCTAAAGTTTTCTTTTGTTTCTAATTCATATTCTAAAATATCTGCTTCGTGTTTTATGCACTTTATTTTATTTTCTTCTTCATTTCTAAACATTTCAAAATATGCACCCTCGCCAGCTTCTTTTGCAACTTTGTTAAATTGTTGTATCATTTCTAAACTATGTGTAGTTGCAAAAATCTGCACATTTAATTCTTTAGAAAGCTTAAATAGGTTTTTCCAAAGATCATAATGAACAGAATAATGAATTCCGTTTTCAATTTCATCAATAAGAAGAATTTTATTTTTCCATCCGCCCACCGAACTAAAAAAACTTACTAAATATTTAAAAATATTTTGTAGAGCGTCACCGAAATAATAGATTGGTAACTTATTATTTGGAGTAGAAATTTGTATTAATTCATCTTCAGTAGAAATTTTATTAATCTTTATTTCTAAAATATTTTGAAGTAACAAACAAATTTTATCTTTTTTTTCTTCATTTAAATCATTGAACAATTCAATAATTTTAAAATTACTTATATTATCCTTATTATTAAGTGTAAATGATGTTCGATGATAGTTTACTCTCCCTGCTTCCCATTCTTTTGAAGGAAAATTTATTTCAGAATTATCGAAAGGATAAATTGTCTTAAGTTTATAAATTTCTCCATCTTTTACAGTTTGTATGATTATTGGCTTAATTCTTTTTTGGTACGATACATTCTTGTAAAATTCAAAATCCTGTGCTGCATTTCTTTGATCTCGAAGTTCAACAATTACAAATTTGGGTTGCTGTACAGCATTCCCAAAAAATATCCCTTCCAACAAACAAGTCTTTCCACTATTATTTTTTCCCCCAATAAGATTTATTCTCTCAAAGCCATTGGCTTCAAAATCTTCAAAGCACCTAAAATTTTGTATATGGATGTTTTGGAGCATTAAATATTTGTTTTTTGCGAAATTACTTAAAAAAATACCAACCTTTTAAGTAAATTATTGTAATTTTAAACTGTAAGTAAAATTAATACATGCAATATGTATAAGCTAAAACATTTCATTGAATGGCACGTTTTCGGAGTTTGCTCTAGCATTGGTGAGCGAATGGGAATTGCCACAACTACCATTCGTAAATATTTTATTTATCTTTCTTTCGCCACTATTGGTTCCCCGGTATTAGTGTATTTTTTCGTTGCTTTTTGGATGAACGTAAAACGGTATGTATTAAACGCAAAGCGAAACCCGGTTAGATATCTTTGAAGTAACTGACCACATATAACAGACTCCATATTTATAAATTCAATAACCTTCAATTCCTTGTTTCCTCATTATTCTTGTAGTATGGTTGGTTAATTTAAAACCAAATTTTTCATACAGACTATGTGCATCTTTTGTTCCGAGCATCCAACCTCTGAAACCTTGTAATTCTCTACAATCTAAAATAGTTTGCATTAGCCATTTACTTAAACCTTTGCCTCTATGGGCTTCTGTAATAAACACATCTGCTATATAACCAAAGGTGGCTTTATCTGTAATAACCCTGGCAAAACCTACTTGTTCATCATTATAAAAAATACTGAAGCAAACAGAATTTTCTATGCAAGTTTTTACAAGATCTATAGAAATATTTTTTGCCCAATAACTTTCGTTAGATAAATATTGATGTACAAAAGCAATATTTATTTTTGATTTATCGGTACTAATGGAGTAACTGTTTTGCATAGTAAGTTGCATAATAAAAGATGAAAAAAGATCTTGTGCTAAGTATAGCCGGGATAGAAGCGGAAATACTTTTTGAGGAACGAAAAAAGATTGTAACGAATAGCCCGATACAAATGTGGATGGTAATTGTTTATTGATGCTTCTATTTTTTTTATAAAATATATACGCTTTGCATATACTCGCCAAAGGCGGGTACCTACAGAATGGATTGCCTTACTCTCACTAATTTTTCGAGCAATGGTTCCAGCAAATCCAGTCTCAGCATATTTGCGCCATCACTTTTTGCAACAGCAGGGTTGGGGTGTGTTTCTATAAATAACCCATCTGCACCTGTTGCTATGGCTGCTTTTGCAATGGTTTCTATTAAGGCAGGGTTGCCGCCAGTTATGCCGCTGGTTTGGTTGGGCTGTTGTAGCGAATGTGTGCAATCCATAACTACAGGTACAGCAATTTCTTTCATCCATGTAATATTCCTGTAGTCCACTACAAGATCTTGGTAGCCGAATGTATTGCCCCTGTCTGTGAGCCACACTTTATCATTCCCTTCATTTTTTATTTTATCTACTGCAAATTTCATAGATGGCCCGCTAAGAAACTGCCCTTTTTTTACATTTATAATTTTTCCTGTTTTTGCAGCGGCTATCAGTAAATCTGTTTGCCTGCAAAGAAATGCAGGAATCTGTAACACATCTGCATAAGCTGCAGCCATCGCTGCTTCCTCATGTGCATGAATATCTGTAGTGGTAGGCACAGCAAATTTTTCTCCTGCATTTTTTATAAGTTGTAAAGCAGCTTCATCTCCTATGCCGGTAAAACTGCTGGCGCTGGTGCGGTTTGCCTTGCGGTACGATGCTTTAAAAATGTAGGGTATGGCAAGTTTTTTACAAATGCCAGAAACTTTTTCTGCAATTTCCATTACCACGTCTTGTCCTTCTGCAATGCACGGCCCTGCTATGAGAAAGAAATTATTTTTATCATATTGCTGTTTGCTGAAAAGTGTGGTAAGATAATTTTGCATGGCGCAAAAATACAATAGTTATTATTTTTTGGGCGGTGAAATTTTGATATTCTATTCTGCTTTTGTACGGGCTGTCCGCTGCAATCTTTTTTTATGGGTTGTCGGTTCCCTCCTTCCCATAAAAAAAGGATTTGCGCTTCTATCCCGCCGCTTTTAAAACTAAGTATATTTATACAACATGTTAGATGCAATATTATTTACACAATACTTCTAAAAATTCCTAAAATTTAATAAAGGTTTATTTTAAAACTGCGTGTTAAAAAAAAGGCATGCAGTTTTTTTATGTCATTAATCTCTTTAAATTGTAACATGAAAATAAAAAGAATACTTTTTGTTATGTTCCTTTTTTGTTTTGGCATGAACGCCATAGCACAAAAACCAAGAGCTACAAGACCTGCTGCAATAGTTACAAAATTTAAACCACCAAAGCTCATTGTTTACTTAGGTAACTTTAAAGATACCATGGCAATAACTGTAAAAGATGCAGATGCCGCCATAGGGATGCCCATAAAAATATCCGATACCAAAGGAGTTCCTTACATATTATCCTCTTACCAGTTTTTGTATAGAAAAATAGTAACCTCCGAAGATGAGGCCACCGGCAAAGCATATAACAGCACTTCAGTAAAATCATCTTTATTTAAAACCACCCCGTTGCCAGTTTTATGGCTTAATGTTATAAGAGAAGAGCTGCGCCCAGGAGAAGAATTTATCTTTTTTGATGTAATTGTAAAAGATGCACAAGGCAGGGTAATGTACGCACCCAATATTGTGTTGAAGTTGAAATAAGTAATTACTCTTTGAATTATCAGGCAATTATTTAATAGTTGTACCAGCTATATATTATGGGGTGATTAAAACTTTCGCAAATAAAATAATTATGCCAGCCACTTTTTCATATTTAAAGTCAGTAAATTTTTCACCCTTGCTTTAAACCCGTTACTCTCCATCCAGTCTTACCCTAAATATTACAACTCATGAAAAATTATTTCTCCCTGCTCATCGTTATATTTTTTGCAACGGCTGCATTTACATCATGTGCACCTGCTGCAGTTACTGTACGGCCGGCAGCGGTAGTAAGGGTAAGGCCGGTAGCACCATCGCCCAGGCATATATGGGTAAGTGGCGGCTACGTATACCGCCGTGGCGGCGGGTATAGATATAATGATGGCTATTGGGCTTTACCACAGGGACGATACAATGCTTATACAGACGGGTACTGGAGAGCTAGCAGAAGAGGTTATGTATGGGTGCCCGGATATTGGAGATAGTAATACGTACCATTCTCATTGCTATAATTATTCGGTATAAAAATCTTCCAGGCTGCCAAAATAATTTTCATCCCAGCCTTTGGCAATATCTTTAAAATCTTCGTCTGGTATATTGGTATGGCGCAGTTCTACAGATGTTTTATTTTTATCTGCATGTAGTTTTATGGTAACTATTGATGGTTCTTCCTGCTCCCCAAAATACCATTGCTGCACAATCTTTTTATCTTTTTCAAACTCCAGGTTTTTACCGGATATACTTCCTTCCCATAAAGAAAATTCGGTGCCGGCTTCGGTGCTCATTGTGGCAGGGTCGCCACTCCATAATTGTATAGTAGCTGGGTTGGTGAGCGCTGCAAACACTTCTTCGGGTGTAGCATTGAGCAGGAAATATTTTTTAAGATCTTTCATGATTGCAAATTTAAACGACTATTGCGTATTACTGCTTATATTTTGTGTATTGGTTTATTTCTTATTACAGTTTTAGAATTTGTTTAAATCAATTGATGCTAGTAAAATTTATAAAACAGGTTATCGGCGGTTATTAAAGAAGAGAAGCAGGTATGCAAAGAACAACAGAATAAAATTAATTGCTTTTAAAAGGCATCATCATTTAATATGATGCTGTATGCCTTATTTTATGCCTAATTAACATTTTTCGCAGGCTCAATTTTCTTATATTTGATTACAAAATCTATAATATGAAAGTAGCCGGAATGTATTTTTTAACTTTTTGTTGTTTTGTTTTTTTACTGCAATTATCTACTAAAGCACAATACAAATCTTTTACAATAAGTGCCAAAGGAGATACTATAAACCGTATAGATAAAAAAAATCTTAAACTGGGTAAGTGGGTAAAACGGGTAGAGGACTTAAGAGGCGAGCCGGGTTATGAAGAGGAAGGTATTTATAAAGATGATTTAAAAGAAGGAGTTTGGCGGCGTTATACTTTGCAGGGGGATCCTATTGGGTTTGAAACATATTTACATAATGGTAAAGATGGGGCGCAACAATATTATTCACCATTAGGAGAACTGATAAGAGAAGAAAGCTGGCGTGGCTACAACCCGGATGCACCTTATGATACCATAGCCGTATATGGAACAGGCAGTAATGAAATTATTGACTACAAAATTGTAAAAGCAGAGCAGTATAGTATAAAGCAGGGTGTGTGGAAATATTATGAACCAGTAAGCGGACGCTTATTAAAAACAGAAGAATGGGAAAGGAATAATCTTGTACTGCCCAATGCTGCTAAACCCGTTGTTACCGGAGGAAAATCTCTTGCCGGTGTAAAAAAAGAAATACAAAAAACACCGGAAATGCTGGAGTGGGAAAAGAAAAATAAGGGAAAGAAAAAAGTAATAAGGGACGGCAGAACAGGATTGTAGATTTGCATAATTGCTGACTATGCCTAAAAATTATAAGTACCTGAATTATCATTTTTATGTGACAATAAATATAGTAGTCGGTTAGTCTAATTTTTATTCTTTATAATATTGCAGACAACCCTGGCAAGGTTATTTATTCAATAATAAAAATGTACTGGTAAATATCGAACGTTTGTTTACCGGAGATGAAATATCCATTCATTTTTTCTCCATCAGTTATGTACTTATAATGGGTCTTTCAGAAACAATCTAATAAGTTATAAGTGCTGTTTATTATTTATTTTTTTGCAGGTCATAATACCTTCATTCAAATTTATGGTATAAAAATAATATGGGTAAATCATTGCTGATAGAATGTTTTGGATTTTTGTTTTATACCAATTATAAATAAAATGTAGTCCAATATTTGGTTATTGGATTTTTTGTTTTAACTTTGGACTACTAAATAAATATATAATGGCATATCCTTTGCAGATAACAGTAACACAACCCATACCGGAGCTGCGTAGGCTCCA
>JANXXM010000076.1 GCA_025350645.1 Ferruginibacter sp. | reverse complement strand
GTTTTCTCCGACACACCTGGCATAATTGACCCTAAATACAAGCTACACGAAAAAATGATGGCTGCCGTAAAAGGCAGTTTAGAAGATGCAGATGTGGCTTTGTTAATGGCAGATGTAACAGACAAAGCAGAAGAGAATAATGAAATATTTACCAATCTTAAATTAAAAGCACCCGTAATAGTTGTACTCAACAAAACGGATTATGTAAAAGATGAAGTTATTTTAGAGACAGCAAAAGCTTTTTACGAAGCACAGCCCTATTGCAAAGAAGTTGTTTTAATATCCGCATTAAAAAATAAAGGGGTAAAGGAACTGCTGAATAGGATTTTATTTTACCTGCCTGAAGGACATCCCTTTTATGAAGGAGATGACTTGAGCGATATGCCTACAAAATTTTTTGTGAGCGAGCTGATTAGAGAAAAAATATTTTTACTGTACCATGAAGAACTTCCATATCATGCTACTGTACTTATACAGGAGTTTACAGAAAAAACAACTTTAATAAAAATACGTGCAGATATTATTGTGCAGAGAGACACACAAAAAGGAATTATATTGGGTGAAAGTGGCAGTATGATTAAGCAACTGGGTACGCTTGCCAGAAAAGATATTGAAGCATTTTTAGGAAGTAAAATATTTTTGGAACTTTATGTAAAAGTGCGGCCAAAGTGGCGGGACAGCGAATTATTTTTAAAAGAATACGGATATTGAGGTGGGCAACGGGCAGCGGAAAAATTTTGAAATTGTAAGTTAGAATAAATTATAATTTTTTATGGGGAGCTATAAAGATTTATTGGTTTTTCAAAAAGTATTTTCTTTGGCTATGGATATTTTTGAAGTGAGCAAAACATTTCCAAAGGACGAAAAATACAACCTTACAAATCAGGTGAGGCGAAGCGGCAGATCGGTTTGTGCTAATTTTGGTTAAGCAAACAGAAGAATTAAATATCCTAGGCATTTTGTAAGTAAACTTACAGATTGCTATGCTGAAAGTACAGAAATTAAAATATGGCTCAAATTTGCGCTGGACTGTAAATATATTCAGTCGAAAATTTTTTTGAGTCTCTTTGAAAAAAGTGCGAAGACAGGAAGGATGTTAGGTTACATGATAAACAACACTGAAAATACATAAAATAAAAATTGAAATAAATGCAATTGCAAAAAACTTCAATTATTAATAACAAAAAAATAAAATAGCGTAGTTGCCTTGTTAACTGCATTTTGCAAAATGTTCATTGCTTTTTGCAAACTGTTCTTAGCCAACTGCCAACTGAAAATATGAGTTTTACAGTAGCAATAACAGGTCGCCCAAACGTAGGCAAAAGCACTTTTTTTAATCGTATGCTGGAGCAGCGCAAAGCAATAGTAGATGATGTAAGCGGCGTTACAAGAGATCGTCAATACGGCGTAGCAGAATGGGCTGGTAGAAATTTTAATGTGATAGATACAGGTGGTTTTGTAGCTGGCAGTGATGATATTTTTGAAACAGAAATACGCAAGCAGGTACATATTGCAATAGACGAGGCCAATGCCATTTTATTTATGGTAGATGCTGCCACAGGCATTACAAACCTGGACGAAGCAATGGCAGATCTATTGCGCAAAAGTACAAAGCCTGTTTTTTTAGTAGTTAATAAAGTTGATAATCATAATAGACTTTTAGAAGCAAGTGAATTTTACAGTCTTGGTTTTGAGCACATATTCTTTCTGTCATCTATAAGTGGTAGCGGTACAGGCGAGTTGCTGGACGAAATAATAGCGCTAATGCCTGCAGATAGTAAGGAAGAAGAAGAATCTGACAGTATACCTAAAATAGCCATTATTGGGCAGCCAAATGTGGGTAAATCATCATTACTTAATGCACTCATAGGGCAGGATCGTACGATAGTAAGCGATATTGCAGGCACCACAAGAGATACTATTCATACCCATTACAATCTTTTTAATAAAGATTTTATCATTATAGATACTGCCGGTATTCGCCGCAAGGCAAAAGTAAATGAAGACCTGGAATTTTATTCTGTTATACGTGCCATAAAGGCAATGGATGAAGCCAATGTTTGTATGCTACTCATAGATGCAGGTAAAGGAATAACTGCACAGGATATTTCTATCTTTAGTATGGCAGTAAAAAAAGGTAAAGGAATTGTAGTGCTGGTAAACAAGTGGGACCTTGCTGAAAAAGAAACAAATACTGCAAGGGATTATGAAAAAGATTTGAAGCAACGCCTTGCACCTTTTACAGATGTGCCTATAATATTTACCTCCGTTACTGAAAAGCAACGCATATTTAAAAGTATAGAGGCGGCATTGGCAGTATACGAAAACAAACAAAGAAAAGTAACTACATCAAAGCTAAACGAAGTAATGCTAAAGGCTATTGAAACCTTTCACCCGCCTGTAGTGCGTGGCAATGCAGTAAAAATAAAATACGTAACACAGCTTCCTACACATACACCAAGTTTTGCATTTTTTTGTAACTATCCTGATGATGTAAAAGTGCCTTATCAAAATTATTTGGAAAACAAAATAAGAGAAAATTTTAATTTTAAAGGTGTGCCGCTTAGGTTATTTTTTAGAAAAAAATAAAAATGAATTAGAATTGGTATTGTAGCGGGTTTGTGAGAATTAATTTGTAAATGCTATAAAACAACCCAGACATTTTATTTTTATCTAAATTTTTAAAAGCAATTATTTTAAGGCCATTAAAATCTGTTTGTTTTGTAAACTAAGTTGCATTGCTATTCTTTAAAAATGCTGATGGTATTTAATTCCTGTTTATTCATTAATTTTTTTTATTTTCGTTTTACATTAAAACCAAAAACAAATCAAAATGAAAAAATTATTAATGATTGCTGCAGTAGCAGCCGTTTTTACTGCATGTACAGACGAGAAGAAAACCGATAGTACAGTAGTTACAGATACATCTTCTATGACTAAAGATGCTATGAAAACTGACTCCGGTGCAATGAAAGCTGCCAGTGACACTATGAATGCAGCAAGTAAAATGATGGATACTGCAAAAGCTAAAATGGAAGCGGCTGGCGATAAAATGAAAGATGCAGGCGGTAAAATGATGGATAAAGCCAGCGATAAAATGAAGGAAGGTGCAGATAAAATGAAAGAAGGAGCAGACAAGATGAAAGACGGTGCTGGAAAAATGATGGACAAAGCGGGTGATAAAATGAAAGAAGGGGCTGATAAAATGAAGCCAAAACCATAAATTTTATTTTATGTTATTTAAAGCCGCTCTGTGAAGAGCGGCTTTTTTATTTTAGATTTATTTTATCATCGCTACCGGCGACCCATTTCATTGCCATAAAATCGCTGAAAAGAAATACATAAAATCTACTCCCAAATCTTTTTAGTAAAGATTACATTTGTATAAATGGATAGTAAAGAATTTATTGCCTGCGGTATTATAGAAAGTTATTGTAAGGGCACTGCTTCAGCAGAAGATGCAGTACTGTTACAAATAATGCTAAAATCTTACCCGCAACTACAGGCAGAAATTATTAAATGTGAGAAGCAATTGCTGAAAAATTTGAGCGAACAATCGCCGGGCTTAACTAAAATAAAGTATAGCCTGATGAGAAAAATATATAAAACACAGGCTACTCTTGATCCCAAATATTTACCATTGATGGATGAAGTGTGTGATTTTAAAAAATATGCGGAGTGCTTTATACTTAATGCGGTAAAACCACCTTCGGAAGATGATTTTTATAATATTCATAGTGTAGCATTACCCTCTACAGCAGAAGTGTTTAATATTGCCATTTGGTTAAAAAATAAACTAGAAGAAGAAATACATTTTGGGATGAACGAGTTTGTATTGATATTAGAGGGAAGTTGCGAAATGAATTTTGAGGGATTTAAAAAGCAATATGCGGCGGGTGAGATCATTTGGATACCAGCAGGTATAAAGCACAGTGCGCTCGTTACTTCTGCAGAACCTATGCTAGGGCTCGTACAAAAACAATTAACAGCTGCATAAAATAACTAAGGCAGTTGCATTTTTTTTATAACCAGGTAAGAAATAATAATGAGTAAAAGCAATGTGAGGATAATAATGTAAATGCTATTTTGGTTTGGGATTACTGCTCTTCTTTTTTCTTTTCTTTTTACCTGTTTTGCAAGTGCTTTGTTTAGCTGCATCACTATTTTGTCTGCAGCGGCTTTATCTATATATTGTAACCCTTCTTTAGCATCTGCTTCAAAACTATCTGCTGCTGTTTCATATTCAGCCTCAGGAAGATTATCTTCTTCCAGGCTTTGGAGCAAAGCCACTTTATTTTCATCGCTTCCCTGAGGTAATATGTTATCTAAATCATTGTTCATGGCTGCTCATGCGGTTCATTTGTAGTTTGAGATTTCTTTTTCCGTTTTGTATATTACTCTTAACCTGCAAGGTACTATAGCCGGTTTGCATAGTAATTTGCTGATAGCTTTTTTTTTGCAGATAAAATAGTGTTACACAAATTCGCTGTTCTGCGTTAAGTAATTGCAGCGCAGCTTCCAGCTCGGTCAACGCTTTTTCTTTTTCTATTGCCTTTAATTTATGTTCTCCATCATTATCCCGCTGCGTCATTTTATCTGTAAGCTCCAGGGTATTTTTATTTTTATCCCTTAACTTCATCAGGCAATAATTTTTTGCAATCATGTACAACCAGCTTTTAAAATAAGCTACTTTATATTTATGCAATTCATTTATTACTTTAAAAAATATTTGCTGCACACTGTCTTTTGCATCTTCGTCATTTTTTAAATACTTCATACATACACCCAGCAACATAGAGGTATATCGTTGTAGTATTATGCCCAGCAGTTCGTTATTGCCTGTTTCGTAAAACATTTGCAGCAGTTCGCCATCATCTTTATCGTGCAGCCGGTAAGCCATAAGGCAGTAAAAATATTGATATGATTATTGAGATGATGAAGCTGGTACATTCCATAAAACAACACTAAGTATTTACCTGGTGTGCTATGGTTTTATCATTTGCTTTTTCTTTGCTGGCTTGTTTATCAAAAAATAATATTTTTATTGCTACTACCACCAACAATACCGCAAAACATTTTTTTAAAACATCCTGAGAAACGGTAAGGGCTATTCTGCTGCCAAAATAACTGCCAATAAAAAAAGCTATGGCTATTACTGCCGTAACTTTTACATCTACATAGCCTGCTTTATAAAACTGTATAACCCCCAGCAGCCCTATGGGTAATAATAAAATAGCCAGCGATGTACCTTGAGCCATACGCTGCGAAAATCCTAAAAAATATACCAGTGCAGGTACAATAATAATGCCTCCGCCAATACCCACCACACCACTTAGCATACCTGCTGCCAATCCTACAATAACAAGGATGAGCAAAGTTTGTGTATCCATTTTTTTTTGTTTTGCATTATACATGGCAGCCATATTATCTCCTATTATTTTTATACATCATTATATAAAAATGTTCAACAAATATTTTTAATGAGCGCCATTTTTAGGAAACTGGGCTGCATACATTTTTATAGCATCATCAATAACCTGGTAAGCTATTTCCTTGTTTTGAAAATCGTCTATTTCTACCTTTTTATTCTCCAGCACTTTGTATTGTTCAAAATAATTTTTGAGTACATTAAAAAAATGTTGTGGCAAGTCCTCAATACTTTTAATATGGTTTACAGAGGGATCGTTGGTAGCCACTGCAATAATTTTATCATCTTTCTCCCCATTATCTATCATTTGCATATTGCCGATAACTGTAGCATTTACTAAACAAAGCGGCTGTATACTTTCGCTGCACATTACCAGTATATCCAGCGGGTCACCATCATCTCCCAGTGTTTGTGGTATAAAACCATAATTTACGGGGTAGTGAAAAGAAGAGTAAATAACTCTGTCTAGTTTTAACAGTCCTGTTGCTTTATCAATTTCGTATTTGCAACTGCTGCCTTTGCTTATTTCTATAAGTCCGTTTACTTCTGCTGGTGCATTTTCACCAAAGTGTGCGCTGTGCCATGGGTGTAGTACGTACATAATATTTTTTTTGCTGTTGTTATTTTATGTTACTGGTATCGCCGGATGTAAAAGCAAAATCTATATTCCAAATCTTATCAATTTTCACCAGCTTTATATCCATTGGTTTATTCATGTAATCGTTGCTGTAGTTTATAATAGTGGTGCTGTCATTTACATCGTTATACCTGTTAATGATATAAGAAGATTTTTTATAAGCATTTTTTTGCACTGGTGATAGTTTTTTATAAAAATCTTTGTATGATGCAAACAGCCGGATGTTTTGGGTATCCTTTAATATAAAAGTCTCTGCTTTTTCCACATCACCATCCAGTGTAGCTCTTATAAATTCCCTGCCGGTATCCAATGAAGTGGATGGTCTTTTTTGATCTGTATTGTTACTGCATGCAAAAAAAATTATACAACAGCAAAACAGGATGAGCGTTTTTTTCATTCAATTTATTTGAGCCTAAAGGTAGTAACTTTTTTATGGAGCCATAAAAAAAGCACCCGGTAGTGAGTGCTTTTTTATACCCATGTTTTACTGGTTTTCTTTGAGTGATTTATTTGCAGTATCCATAGCCTTATTCATTTCATTTTTAAGAGAATCAATATTTATTTTATTCAGTTCATCCAGCCCTGTATTTAAACTATCTGTGATATTTATTCCTTTTTCTTTGGCCTTATCCATACCCATGGTCATTAGCGATGATTTATCAAAAGCAACTTTCCAATTACCATCAATTTTTTTAAGCGTAAATTTTAAGGTTTCTCCGGATTTTTTTTCTTTAGTAGTTACAGTAGCTTTATCTCCTTCAATTAATGCTTCGCCTATCTCCATATTATCTTTACTAAACTTATCCATCTCCCCTTTTTTCTTTGCTTCTGCCGCACCCATTTCCATAAAGCCCAGCATCATCTGGCTTTCTGGCGTGGCAAGAGTTTTTGCCTTTGCTATATCGCCTTTACCCAATGCATCAAAAAAGCTTACCAGTACTACTTTGGGATCTCCGTTCCCCATATTTTTACAGCCAATATTGGTTGTAGTAAATAATACCGCTGCTAATAATATTTTTTTCATAATAGTTTGTTTTTTGTAAAAATATTTTATTTAAAATTAAAACCTAAATTTTATTATGGCTATTTTTTTAAATATAGAGTCCATAAAAATATCATCTATACCCACAAACTCAAAAGTTTGTATAAAACTGTGGTGAAATTTAATAGTACTGTCCGATGCGTTTAAAAAACTTTTGTATACAAATTCTGCGCAATACATTTTATCGTTGCTGGCAAGATCAAAATTCATATCAAAACGAAGTTTGCTGCCATAATACTTCTGTATCGTTTTTATAAGATTGTACCGAATATCAGTTTTTAGATTTGGCCTGTAAACGCCGAGCATATTATTATCATACGGATTTGCAAAGCTGATAAAAAATTCTTTTTTTAAAGCAGCATCCGGGTTCCACTCACCGCCCAGCGCATGGTAAACAAAAACAGTATCTTGCTCTATGCTTGCTATGCCACAGTGAGAAAAAGTACTGTCTCTTTTATTGAGTGTACGAAGGCTCTGGCTGGTAAAATCGTTACCGGTTCTGGTAATTACATCTCCGGATTGTATCCATTTTTTTAAAGAATCTATTCTGTTAAAGGCGGCTGCTATTTCTTTTTTATATTCAGCAGAGTCTTTAGAATATATACGGCTTTGAAATGAAGTATTTTTATGCATACAACTGCATATAAAAAAAACAAGGCAGCAAAATAGCCACCTTATTTTTATAAAATTTACGGGTAATGTATTCATTTATGCTTGCCGGTTTGCTCTTATTTTTTCTACTCTTTCTTTTTCTATCATAGCATGTTCATCATCTTTATTGTAGGCTTTAATAATGGCTTTTACTAACCGGTGCCTTACCACATCCTCTTCATCCAGTTCTATATGTGATATTCCATCAATATTTTTTAAAAGTTTTGTTGCCCTAAATAAGCCACTGGCCTGGTTTTTAGGTAAATCAACCTGTGTAGGGTCGCCGGTAATAATGGCTTTTGCATTTGGACCTATACGGGTAAGAAACATTTTTATCTGCAGGTCGTTTGTATTTTGCGCTTCATCTAAAATAATAAAAGCATTATCCAGCGTGCGGCCACGCATATAAGCAAGCGGCGCTATTTCAATGGTACGGGTACTCATATAATAGGCAAGCTTATCGGCGGGTATCATATCATCGAGCGCATCGTATAATGGCCGCAGGTAAGGATCTATTTTTTCTTTAAGATCGCCAGGCAAAAAACCAAGGCTTTCGCCAGCTTCTACCGCAGGGCGTGTAAGAATTATTTTTTTTACCGTTTTATTTTTTAATGCTCTTACTGCCAGCGCTACTGCAGTGTATGTTTTACCAGTACCTGCCGGGCCTATGGCAAATACAATATCATTTTTATCGCAGGCATGTACCATATTTTTCTGGTTGGCAGTTCTTGCCCTAACCGTTTTTCCATTTGGGCCAAAAACCAATACATCGTTGGGGTTACGGTCTATAAAATTATCCACCGTTTTCTCATCATCGCCGCCCAGTATTTGTTCAAAATAATTTTCGCTCATGTGCCCGCTTCGCTCAAGGTATTTTATAAGCAGGTCTATTTTTTCTTTTGCATCTTCAATTTGTTCTGCAGCACCGCTTAGTTTTATTTGTGTGCCTCTGCTAAGGATTTTAAGTAAGGGAAATTTTTTTTTCAGAATGTCGAGCTTGCCGTTGTTTACTCCGAAAAATTCAATAGGATTTACGTTCTCTAAGTTAATGATGGTTTCTGTCAATGTGTTAACCAGGTTTATTTTTTTGTAAAAAAATGTACAGGAAATATTTCCTTTTATCTATAAATCAAATTTAATAAATAGATACCGTTGGAATCATAATAAAATATGCACATTATTAAAATGTGATGTTAAAAAGTATATTAGAATTTGCCTACAATTTTAAAATTTATAAGTCTAGGGGTGAGCCTGTTTGGCAATGCATAGGTGGTATTTGCAAAATCTTTTATAAGCTGAAAAGAAATAGTGTTGGCTCTGTCAATAAGATTAAAAATTTCGAGGCTGGCCCATATATTTTCAAATCCTTTAAAAGGGCTATGGCTTCTCCGCAATGATTTTTCGCTGAGTAATAATGCACTAAAACCAAGGTCGGCTCTAATGTATGGGTTAATGGTGAGACCGTTTCTATATTTAGCCGAGCCCGGTATATTGTAGCTCATATTACTGCCATAAATAGCATTAAGGTGTATTTTAAAATTTTTATTTGTAGGCAGATAATCTTCCAGGTAAAGCCCAATAGTTATCAGCCTGTCTGTAGGGCGGCGTACAAATCCTACTTCATTTTTTATACTGTCTGTTGCCACTTTATCTATTGTGTTATTATTTATAATTTCTCCAGCAGCATTTTTATAATTGTAATAAAAATCATTATTTAAATTTTCTTTTGTACGCATAAAACCTATGCTCAGCCAGCTTTCTGCATCTTTTACAAGCTCGCCAAATAGCCTAAATTCTATACCCGTTGCATAAGCTTTTGCGTTATTGCTGCCCAGGTATTTTATTTTTACATTGTCTATATCATAAGGGATAACATCCGTCATCTGCTTATAATATGCCTCTGAGGTAACCCTTAGTATCCTATTGCCCGGGCCTTTAAAAGTATGATCTGCACCTGCCACAACCTGTATACTTTTTTGTGCTTTTATGGTTGTATTCAATGTGCCGTCTGCTTTTCTTAATTCCCTGTAAAACGGCGGCTGGTCATAAACCCCTGCGGCAATTTTAAATACATAATCTTTTTGCCAGCTTGGTTTATAACTCAACTGTGCTCTGGGGCTTATTAAAAATTGGTTGTTTAAAGAATTATAATTGAACCGCACACCACCTTGCAGCGTAATATTTGTATTGCTTTTAGACAAGCGTACATTATCCTGCACATAACCGCTGTATTTTTGTATGCTTAAATCTGACATGCTTTTTTGAACATTGTATAATGCAAGTACTCCTGGAATATAAGGTAAAGAATATCCTGCGGAATCCCTGTATTCAAACTGGTTTAATTTATCTTTTATTTTTGTTTGCTCTACAGATAAACCCCATTGAATAAAATTATTTTTTATATCGTAGCTGCCTTTGTGGCTTACATTATACACTGTTATATTTAAAAGATTGCGCCCATAATTTTGGTAGTAACCGGCACCCAGCGGGTTTATAATTTGCCCGAAAGTAGCACTGTTGTTGTCAAAATCTCTGTCGCCAAAAAGATAGGCACCTGCTATATCTGTATTTTCTTTTTCTGCATCTTTAAAACGGCTTGCCATCCATTTTAATTTTAATTTTTGAGATATCGTTTGTGCAATGGTAAAACCAAGCAGGCTGGTGGTGTAACTATCTTTTTCCTGACCTTCAAAAAGTACATCCAGCCCCAGGTTTGCGGTAAAAAAGGGAGAGAAAACTGCAGTGGTTTTTTTTACAGATTCCGGGTAAAAAGTAAAACGGGATGCAGATAAAATCCCTAATAATTCCAATTGAATTTTATTAGATAATTTATAGGTTATAAAACCTTGTGCATCGGATGCAGAAGGTATGTATGCACCTTGCGTAGGCTGGTTGCTCAATAAATTTCTGTTGCTTTTATTTCTTACACCGGCAAGGTAAGTAAGGCGTGTGTTTTTTGATGCGCCTTCTAATTGTAAGCCCTGTTCCAGCAAACTTATATATGCACTGCCACCAAAACTTACAGGTTTTTTGTATTGAATATCCAGCACACTGCTCATTTTATCGCCGTACTTACTTTGAAAGCCACCGGTATAAAAATTTATATTTTTTGTAAGGTCAGGGTTTATTAAACTTAAGCCTTCTTGCTGCCCACTGCTTACAAGGTATGGCCTGTAAATTTCAAAATCATTTATATAAATAAGGTTTTCATCGTAGTTGCCACCCCGCACATTATATTGCGAACTTAATTCGTTATTGCTACCCACCAGTGTTTTTATAATTCCTTCAATACCGCCAATTGTACTCGGTAATTTTACCGCAGCTTTCGGATTTATTTTTATGAGGCCAGTTTCTTTTCTTTCTCTTTCATCTCCCACTACAACAATTTCCAGCGTATTGCCGCTTTGTTTCATCTGTATGGTTACATATTCTTTTTCATCTTTACTTAAAAAAAAATTTCTTTGTACATGCTGTAATCCTGCATAAGAAAAGATAAGTGCCAGTGATTTTTGTGCTGGTACTTTTAAAGAAAAAAAGCCACTATCATTTGTAATAATACCATTGGTTTTACCTAAAATAACGATGGAAACATTTTTTAGCGGGCTGTCATTTTCATCGGTTACCTTACCGGTAATAGTAGCATATTTATTTTGTGCCAGCAATGAAGAGGAAAAAAAGGAAAGCAGTAAAATGGCAAAAAATCTCATGCGTTGAAGATAGCGCATAATTTATAAATTTTTTAAAGAAGCAATCATTGCTAAAGGATCAGCCGCTTTAAAAACGGTATTGCCTGCTACAAGCACATGCGCACCGGCATCAATGATACTTTTTGCATTACTCAGTGTTATACCACCATCTACTTCTATTTTTGTGTGTAAGTTTTGTTTATCTATAATGCTGCGCAGTTCTTTTATTTTTGTAATAGTATTCGGTATAAAAGCCTGGCCGCCAAAACCAGGGTTCACGCTCATTACACATACCAGATCTATATCTGCCAGTATATCCTGTAATAAGTGTACAGGCGTATGCGGATTAATGGCAACACCAGCCTGCATTCCAAGATTTTTTATTTGCTGAATATTTCTATGCAAATGCGGGCATGCCTCATAATGTACAGTAAGGCTGTTTGCCCCGGCATCTTTAAAAGCTTGTGCATAACGATCAGGATTTTCTATCATTAAATGCACATCGCAAAACTTTTGGGTAGTGCTGGTAATAAACTTTGTAATCATAGAACCAAAGCTAATGTTTGGGACAAAAACGCCATCCATTATATCTATATGAAACCAATCTGCTACGCTGATATTAAGCAAATCACAATCCTGTTGCAGGTTTAAAAAATTTGCAGCAAGGAGGGAGGGGGCTATGAGAGGCATTTTTATAAATTATTGAATAAAGAATTATGAATAAATGGAGAGCGTATAAAATTAAAGTATTGCGATGAGTATAAAAAATTAGCAGATTTGCTTATTTGTTTTATTGTAATCTTCCCAGTGCATCTTTTGCTTCTGCATACTCAGGGTCGTATAAAAGAGCTGTGCGGTATGCATCTGCCGCATCTTCTTTTCTGTTTAGTTTTTCATAGTTTTTTCCCAGGTAATAATATCCCCTATCAAAACTATTTTGAATCGTTACAGCTCTTTCTAATACCGCTACACTTTCATTGTATTTTTTAAGATCGTACAAAGCAATAGCTTTTTCCAGGTAAGCATCCATAAAAGTATATTGCGCAGCAATACATTTATCAAAAAAAGGAATGGCTTTTTCTTTTTGATTGCTAAAACTGTAATACAGGCCCTTTATAAAATAGCCTTCTTTTTCCGCATGCGCTTTGTCGCCTATAAGCAATGCATCGGCCATATCTAGCGCCATTGCATTTTTTGTTTGGGCATATAAAGCGCCAAGTGCTATGATATATTGTGGATCCGGGTAAATGGCAATTGCTTTTTCCAGACTTTTTTCCGCATTTAAAGTATCTTCTTTTTGTACATAAAGAGTAGACTTTATATCCCATAGCCTGGGGTTTGTGCTATCTCTTTCTATCACTTTATTTAAAACTGCAATAGCTTTATCATAATTTGCGCCATCACTATAATATTGCATCAATTTTTCCAGCACTATGGCAGAGTCCGGGTACTTTATAAAATCATTTACCAGTTCCTGTTCACCGGGAGGCTTTACGGCAACAGGCGTAACATTGGTACTTTGATTGTTGCCATCTGCGCAAGAAAAAAATAATACCGTTATTAAAAAAATAAAAAATTTCATCCGCATCATTTATTCGCAAAAATAAAGGATAATATTCCTAGACTTTACAATTCTTTGACAATAGAACAAAATCGTAAATTACCTTTACCAAAATTTCATTGATGAAACACTTATTTTTTGTTATAGCTGTATTTGTATCCTTTTTTACTTCTTCTTTTACCAGTAAAAATATTGTGGTTGCATACCATACTTTTAATGATACGATACACTTTCCCGGAGAAAATCATTTTGCAAATGTGCGGCAGCTTACTTTTGGCGGAGATAATGCAGAAGCTTATTTTAGCAAAGATGGAAAATACCTCACTTTTCAAAGAACAGATCCTAAAAATGGTATAGAATGCGATCAGATATGGATGGGTAAAATACCACAGAATGATTCGGATAAATTTGAACCTAAATTGATAAGCACTGGTACAGGACGTACAACCTGTTCTTATTTTTATCCTGATGGAAAATATATTTTGTTTGCCTCTACACACCTTGCTGCAACTGCGTGCCCGCCCGTACCGGATAGAAAAAAATATGGTAACAAATATATTTGGCCAGTGTATGAAAGTATGGATATTTTTAAGGCAGACCTAAATGGCAAAATTGTAAAACAGCTTACCCGCACAAAAGGATATGATGCCGAAGCTACAATATCTCCGAGAGGAGATAAAATGCTTTTTACTTCTTTAAGAGATGGCGATCTGGATTTGTATAGTATGGATCTTAATGGCAAACATGTAAAACGTTTAACAAACACACTTGGGTATGATGGTGGTGCTTGGTATAGCCCCGATGGAAGTAAAATAATATGGCGGGCAAGCCGCCCAACAACCCCAGATGAAATAAAAGAATACAAAGAATTACTTGCCGAAAACCTTGTGGCACCTACACACATGGAAGTATGGATAGCAAATGCTGATGGAACAAATGCACACCAGGTTACATATTTGGAACAAGCCAACTGGGCGCCAAATTTTACGCCGGATGGTGAGCATTTTATATTTTGCAGCAACCACGAATATAAAAGAGGCTTTCCTTTTAATATGTATATTGCAAATTTAGATGGTAGCAATATTCAAAAAATATCCAGAGATAAAGGGTTTGATGCATTCCCCATGTTTAGTGCAGATAAGAAGAAAATAGTTTTTAGCAGTAATAGAAATAATGGGGGTACTAGAGATACCAATATTTTTATTGCAGACTGGGTGGAGTAGGAGAGGTAGAAGTTATAAATTAGAAATGATGAATTCTCTTTCATAACTCAGCATTCATGATTATCCTTCTTACCTTTGCGCCCAAAAATAATACAACATGACAAACAGAACTTTTACGATGATAAAGCCAGATGCTACTGAAAAAGGCAGCACCGGTGGAATTTTGCAAATGATAAACGAAGCAGGATTTCGTATTGTAGCTATGAAGATGACGCAGCTAAGCAAAGAAAAAGCTGGTGAGTTTTATGCAGTACACAGTGAGCGCCCTTTTTACAGCGAGCTGGTAGAATTTATGAGCCGTGGCTCAATAACTGCCGCTATTCTGGAAAAAGACAATGCAGTAGAAGATTTTCGTAAACTGATAGGAGCTACTAACCCAGCACAGGCAGAGGAAGGAACAATACGTAAAAAATATGCAACATCTATAGGCGAAAACGCAGTACACGGAAGTGACAGCGATGACAACGCAGCCATAGAAGGCAATTTCTTTTTTAGCAAACTCGAGCAGTTTTAAAATTGCTTTTGTAGATGTAAAAATCCCCGTCAGTTGTAGTATTGACGGGGACTTTTTATAGTTCTAATTTACTCCCAAAATCTTTAAATATTAATATCTTTTTTAGAATTTGCTGTGTTATATAAAAATGGTGCTACATCTTTTGTTATTTTATCCAAATCTTTCATCTTATCAATTACTTTTTGCATTAGCATTTTAAAATTGGGCATTTTTATTTTAAAATTTAAGTAATCATAATGCGCTTTTTTATTTTAACCGCTGCTTAATATCCAGTTTAAATTTCCTCGCATAATCTTTTGCTACATCGTAGCCTGCATCTGCATGGCGAATAATACCTATGCCAGGATCGTTGCGAAGCACACGGGCAATGCGTGCGGCTGCATCAGCTGTACCATCTGCTACAACAACCATACCCGCATGTATGCTGTACCCCATGCCCACGCCGCCACCGTGGTGTAAACTTACCCAGCTTGCACCGGCGGCAGTATTTACCAATGCGTTTAATACTGGCCAGTCGGCAACTGCATCACTACCATCCAGCATGGCTTCGGTTTCTCTGTTTGGGCTGGCTACACTTCCTGTATCTAAATGATCTCTGCCAATTACGATGGGTGCTTTTACTTTTCCGGTACGCACCAGTTCATTAAAAGCCAATCCGGCTTTTTCACGTTCTCCCTGCCCTATCCAGCAAATGCGTGCAGGCAATCCCTGAAATGCAATTTTTTCCTGTGCCATTTTTATCCATCTTATCATGCCTTCATTTTCAGGAAATAATTCCATCATCAGCTTATCAGTTACTGCAATATCTGCAGGGTCTCCACTTAATGCAGCCCAGCGAAATGGCCCTTTGCCTTCACAAAAAAGCGGGCGAATATATGCGGGTACAAAGCCAGGAAAAAGCCCCGATGTTACACCCAACGGCGATCTGGATTTGAGGGTTTTATATTCACTTTCAATATTTTCATTTTCAAATTCATACTCAATAGCCCTTGCTCTTAGATTATTACCATAGTCAAATGTAATGGCTCCTCTATCCATTAATTCGCACATAAGCTGAGTGTGCAAATGCATACTTTTATAACTTAATTCAATATATTTTTCTTTATTATTTTCTCTTAAATTATTGGCTTCTACATTGCTCATATTATGAGGTATATAGCCAACTAAAGGATCGTGGGCAGATGTTTGATCTGTAAGCGTATCTGGTATAATATTTCTTTGTACAAGGCGTTGCAGTAATGCGATAGCATCACATACAATACCGATGCTGATAGCCAGCCCTGCCTGCTTTGCAGCCAAAGCCGCATCAATGGCTTCATCAATATTGTCAAATTTTTTATCAAGATACTTTGTTTCAATCCTCTTATCTACTCTCCAGGGTTCTACTTCCGCAACCAGTGCCACACCGCCATTCATTGTTATGGCCAAAGGTTGTGCACCACCCATACCGCCAAGGCCTGCAGTTACATTCAATGTTCCTTTTAATGAGGCTCCCCCACCCACCAAAGGGGAGACTAAAGTTTGTGATGATTGCATTGTATTATTAGGGAAATGCTTTTCTGCTACAGCTCTGTATGTTTCGTAAGTACCCTGCACAATACCCTGGCTGCCTATATAAATCCAGCTTCCGGCAGTCATTTGTCCGTACATCATCAGGCCTTTTTTTTCCAGCTCGTCAAAGTGTTTCCAGTTGGCCCAGTTAGGTACGAGTTGCGAGTTAGAAATTAAAACCCTTGGTGCATCTTTATGCGTTTTAAGCATGGCAACAGGTTTGCCGCTTTGTATTAAAAGTGTTTCATCTTCTTCCAGCGCTTTGAGTGCTTTTATAATTAGATCCAGCGATTCAATATTACGTGCAGCCTTGCCTCTGCCACCATATACAATTAATTCTTCGGGGCGTTCTGCTACAGTAGGATCCAGGTTATTTAGCAACATTCTTAATGCAGCCTCCTGCACCCATCCTTTGCAATGTAGTGTTGTACCGGTAGGGGTTTTATATTTTTCGTAATCGTATGTCATAATTATATCTTTTTCGCAAAGACGCAAAGTTATCGCTGAGTCGCTGCACCTATATATTTTTTCTTGCGACTTTGCGTGAAATTATTTTAAGAAATTTATCGCTTTCTTAATGTCATCATGCATCACTCTGTCAGCATCATTAAAACTTACCACTTTTCTAAATGCTGCAATGATTTCTTCCAGCTCTGGAGATGTTTTTAATGGCTGCCTAAACTCTATGGCCTGCACGGCGGTGAGTAATTCAATAGCTAATACTTTTTCTACATTATCAATAATTCGTTTGCATTTTACTGCAGCATTTGCACCCATGCTCACATGATCTTCCTGGTTATTGCTGCTGGGTATAGAATCTACAGAGGATGGTGTGGCTAACTGTTTGTTTTCGCTTACAATACCCGCAGCGGTATATTGTGGTATCATAAGGCCAGAGTGCAACCCGGGGTTTTTTACTAAAAACGCCGGAAGGCCCCGCTGCCCGCTTATAAGCTGGTATATTCTTCTTTCGCTTATGCTGGCAATTTCGCTCATGGCAATACATAAAAAATCGAGCCCATACGCCAGCGGCTGTCCATGAAAATTTCCTCCGCTTACGATCAAATCTTCATCAGGAAAAATATTGGGATTATCTGTAACGGAATTTATTTCTGTTATAAAAATTTCTTTAACGTAATTAATAGTATCAAGAGATGCCCCATGTACCTGGGGTATGCAACGAAAAGAATACGGATCCTGCACCTGCTCTTTTTTTTGCGATGATATTCCGCTGCCTTCTAATAATTTTCTTAGTATTGCTGCTACGTTCACCTGCCCTGCATGTGCACGAACCCTGTGAATATTTTCATTTAAAGGGTCGCTTACACAATCAAATGCATCAAAACTTATAGCGGCAATTTTATTTGCCCAGTTTATTAAACGCTCTGCGTGCACCAGGTTATAAAGACCATAAGCACTCATAAATTGTGTACCGTTTACCAGGGCCAGCCCTTCTTTGCTTTGAAGTATAATACTATCCCATCCTAATTTTGCCAGCGCATTTGCAGAAGACATTTTTTCTCCTTTCAAATAAACTTCTCCCAGCCCTATGAGGGGTAAACTTAAATGACTGAGTGGTGCCAGATCTCCAGAAGCACCCAAAGAACCCTGAGTATAAATTACAGGATACATTTGGTGGTTATACATATCCATCAGCCTTTTTACCGTTTCTATCTGCACACCAGAGTGGCCATAACTCAACGATTTTATTTTAAGCATTATCATCAGCTTCACAATATCTGCAGGCACTTCCTCCCCCAAACCGCATGCGTGTGACTGCAATAGATTTTTTTGTAATTGCTGTAACTGGTTTTTATCTATCTGCACATTTTGCAAATAACCAAAGCCGGTATTTATGCCATAAAAAAGTGCATTGGATTGTTGTATTTTTTTATCCAGGTAATTTCTGCATTTCAAAATTCTTTCGTGTGCATCAAAAGTTATAGATACCAGTTGATCGAATTCAAGCAAATTTTTTATTTGTAGAAAACTGGTATGTTGCCTGTCCAGCGGTAAATAATTGTAACTCATAAAATATTTTTATTGTTATATTAAGCCACCAGCATCATCTTCACTATCATTTCTTTCATAAGTTTTGCTCCAGATGTACCGGTATCGCCTATGCCAATGCTTTTTAAATTGTAATGATGCATAAGTAATAATATTCTTTCAATACCATCATATCCATAATTTTTCATTGCATCTTTTGCCTGCGATAAAGAAACAGGGTTAAAATAAAATAATGGCTTTAGTGCATTATCACTTTTATCATTCATACCATACACGGCATATATTTTACTAAAATAAGCATATAAAGCAGGTAGCACCATTTGTATAGCAGATGCTTTGGGGTTTGCTTCAAAATAATTAATAATTTTTACAGACCGTGCAAGATCTCTTTTTGCAATGGCTGCCTGTAGTTCAAATACATTGTATTCTTTACTTATGCCAATGTATTTTTCAATATCATCTTCATCTATGCTGGTTTTTCCTTTAAGATTTACAGATAGTTTATCCAACTCGTTTGCTATACGGCTAAGATCATTGCCCACGTGCTCTTCCAGCAGTGCAGCACTTTTGGTTTGAATAGCATATCCTTTAGCTGCTGCCAACTCTTTTATCCACTCCTGTACTTTGCCTTCGGGCATTTTTTTGGTGGTAAATACCTCTGCACCAGCTTGCAGGGTTTTGTATAATTTTTTTCGTTTATCCGGTCCTTTTCCTTTAAAGCCTACTACAAAAATAGTGGTGGTCAGTGGCGAAGCAATATAAGACTCCAGCATTTCAATATCTTTCATTTGCTGCGCCTCTTTTAGTATTACCACCTGCTTATCTGCAAACATCGGGTATCTACGGCAGGCGTTTATAACTGCTCCCCAGTCTGCATCTTTGCCATAAAAAACAGATAGATTAAAAGAAGCTTCCTCCTTATTTAATATATCATGTTCTGCATATTTAATGAGCTTATCTATGTAATATTCCTCTTCTCCTTCCAGCCAGTAAACAGGCTTAAATATATTCTTTTTCCAACTGCCCAAAATCTTTTCTACACTCATAAATACATGGTCATTTTTATCATTAACAAAGCGTTTAACGTTTTTTGGCACAGTATTCGTAAATATGCCTCCTGAAATTAAAGCTATACAAATTTCGTATGAATTACACGGCTTTTTAAAATTCATTTACAAAATAAAACTATATAATCATGGCATTCGAAAATTATCCAGAAGCAGAAAAAATACAGACAACTTTTGCTACGCCGGGTTCTACAAACAGAACAAATTGGAAAACGATTCTTACCGGTGGTTTGATAGCGGCATTGCTAGGTACATGGGGATATATCATTTATGATAAAAACCAAACCAAAGAAACAATAGATCAAAAAGAAACTGTAATAGCTACTACTTCTACACAAAGAGATCAGTTGCAAAAAGAACTGGATGATGCTGCAATGCGTTATGATGTTTTAAAAACATCTAACTCTAAGAAGGACAGTGCTATTTCTTCTAAAGATAACGATATTGCCAACAAACAGGCAAAAATAAGGGAACTGCTGAGCAAAACAAATGCTACACAGGCTGAGCTCTCAGAAGCCAGAAGACTAATTAAATCATTAAACGGCGATATAGATGGATATAAAGAACAAGTAGCCGTTTTGCAACAACAAAAAACAAAATTAATTTCTGAAAAAGCAATTGTTGTTGCACAGAGAGACAGGGTTCAAAGAAATTATGATTCGTCTACAATCGTAATAAAGCAAAAGAATGATATGCTTGATGTAGGATCTACTTTACATGCATCTAACTTTAATATTACTGGTATCAATGAAAAGAATAACGGTAAAGAAAAAGTTACTACAACCGCAAAAAGAGTAGATAAATTGCGTATAACTTTTGATCTGGATGAAAATATGATTGCAAACAGCGGTGAAAAAGAAATTTATATTTGTATTACCGGCCCCGACGGAAATCCTGTTGCAGTGCAGGCAATGGGTTCTGGAACATTCAATACAAAAGACGGTGCAGAAAAAACGTTTACACAAAAACTGGATGTAAACTACACGCAGAATAAAAGACAAACCGTAAGTTTTGACTGGAAACAAAATTCAAATTATAGTATAGGTAATTATAAAATAGAAGTTTATAATAATGGTTTTAAAGTAGGTGAAGCATATAAGCCTCTTAAAAAGGGTGGGCTTTTTAGCTAATCAATATCTTATGTGAAAAACATTTTTTAAAAATCTAAATCTATGAAAAGGCAGCGAAGCATTTGCTGCTTTTTCATTTGTAGTAATCTACAGAACCATACTAATCAAAAATTTACTCATTAGTATATGCTTTTAAAATATGGCAGTTAAAGATGCCTGTGCAGTATGAATTGTTTTTCCTTCGCCTGGCTTGCGGCCTTCGTATCGTATAGTAAGTTCTATAGTACCGCCAATGCGTTTTGTAAAATCTGCATTCCACAAATAATTTTTACCAGGTACAAGTCCATCCAGTAAAAGATAGCCTGTAGTGGTATTGGCTGCACCGGGGTAAGCTTTAAATGCAATATTGTTATACGTAAACTTGATATTAATGCTGCTGCCGCTAAGTATGTTATATTTTACATCCGCTGTTACGGCATTGCTTATTGCTTTTTCCATAGAATCCAACCTATTCATTTTATTGGAATATACATAACCAATGGTAGCCCTTATATTGGAGTTGTATACATAAATTAAATTGGGCTCAATACTATTTTGTAAAACATTATAATTTCTATTTTCAAACTTTGATGCCTGGGTATTGAGTACATTTTTAGATTGCTTTAGCAGAAGGTTTAGGGCAATACTTTTTCTTATACCGGCTCTTATGCGGCTACTTAAATTACGAGTATCCCTGCCTTCTATACCATACGATAATAATGATTTGGCAGATGATTTACTGTGCGTAACTTCAAAGCCAAACTTAGCACTGGTGCGGTTATAAAAATAAGTATTGCTAAAAAACGAATTGAGCGCAATGATAGAAGTATCTGCAATATTTTTTGAAAAAGGACTAAATAAAAATTTACCTGCAGATATATTTTTTTTATTGATCTGCAGTGAAGACGAAGTATTGCTTCGCAATAATATTTTATAAAGACCCTTATTTTTATTGTTGTTTAAAATTAATTTAGGGTCCAAGTTAAGGCTGTAATTAAACTGAAGATAATTGGATTTTATATATTGATTGGTGGGTGTAAATACTCTTATATATTTTTTTTGATCGGCGTAAACGGCTTCTTCAAATTCATTCAGTTCTGGTATGCCATTGCCGTTATAATC
>JANXXM010000010.1 GCA_025350645.1 Ferruginibacter sp. | reverse complement strand
GCCAGATATCTATTAGTGTACATAACAATGGTAAACAAATTTTTGATGAGCTAAGTAAAAATGGAATAATGGCAGACTGGCGGGAACCCAATGTGATAAGGATTGCACCGGTGCCCATGTACAATAGCTTTGTAGATGTACATTTTTTTGCGGATACCTTAAAGAGATTATTGAGTGTATAAAAAAAATTTGAATTTGAAAAGTTGAAATCTTTACAGCAATTTCTTTTTATCAAAAAATTACTGAATGTATACACTACCCCATTTTACAGAAACAGACAATCATAAAATATTTTCTTTTATGCGGGAAAATGCACTGGCAGCGGTTATAGGTATGGGTGAAGATTTTCTTGAGGCATCTCACCTGCCGTTGGATGTATTTAAAGAAGACGGAAAGATCTTTCTTACCGGGCATTTGATGAGAAAAACAGCACATCACCAGGCATTTGAAAAGAATGAAAATGTGCTGGTAATTTTTAGCAGCCCGCCTGCATATATAAGCACCGCATGGTGCCAAAACCCTGCAACAGCAAGCACCGTAAACTATATGGTGGTGCATGTAAAAGGAAAAATAATTTTTATAGATGATGCAGGCACCACAGCCGCTATAAAAAATGCTACAGATAAATATACCGGTGTAAACAACGCTGCATCTTTTGATAAAATTCCGCAGGATTATATAGATGCTATGCTGAAAGCCATTATAGGATTTAAAATAGAAGTGGTAGAAATGAATGCAACATTTAAACTAAGCCAGAACAGGACTATAGCTGAGCAACAAAATATTATCAAGCATCTGCAGGAAAGAAATAATTTTGGAGATCATTTTATTGCAGAAAAGATGACAGAAAATTTAATTTGAAAGAAGTAATTTAAAAATAGTTAAAACAAATTTTCTCGATGATTTTAAAAGCGAAAGCATTTTTATTTGACTTAAATGGTACAATCATAGACGACATGCAGTTTCATATAGATGCATGGCATGATATGCTAAATAATACGCTGCTGGCAGGTCTTAGCCGGGAAGCAGTACGTGCAGAAATGTATGGAAAAAATGCAGAAGTACTGGTGCGTATTTTTGGGCAGGATCGTTTTACCCTTGAAGAGATGGAGAATATTTCTTTTAAAAAAGAAAAAAACTATCAGCAGGCTTACCTTCCAAAACTTGCGTTGCTTGCAGGGCTTAAAAAATTGCTGGATGCAGCAAAAGCCGCAGGAATAAAAATGGCGATTGGTTCCGCAGCCATTCCTTTTAATATAAAATTTGTGCTGGATAATTTGCATTTGCACAATTATTTTCCTGTAGTAATAAGTGCCGATGATGTACCCGTAAGCAAACCACACCCCGATGTATTTCTAAAATGCGCCGCCGAATTGGGTGTATTGCCTGCAGACTGTATTGTTTTTGAAGACGCACCTAAAGGCGTAGAAGCCGCCATGAATGCCGGTATGAGAGCCTTCGTGCTCACTACTGCACATGCAAAAGAAGATTTTGCAGCGTATGGTAATGTTATCGGGTTTGGGGATAATTATGGGGAGGTTGTTGTGGGTTGAGTAGGGTGGGAGAGGCTTTAAAAAGATTTATTAGTAATTTTATCAAAGCATATTTTAAAAGAAAATTATCGTAAAATAGTAGAACCATTTCAGAAAATTATGGAACTAAAAATATTTCATTTTAATATAACCACTGTTTAATTTCTATCACCGTTTCGCAGTTGTTGTTGTTTAGCTGCGTGAAGTAATATCGTTGTTTAGCTGCGTGAAAAAATTAATTTTTCAAATACTCACCGCCCCTCCATATAATCCATCAACCTACGCTTTGCACTGTTCTTCAATTTTCTTCTAAAATAATTATTCCAGCCAAATAATTTGCCCATTATTCCTAAGGCCTGTGCACTCCAGGTATGCAGGCTCCAGGCGTCGCTATGTTCTGTTATGAAACCATTTTCTATTTTCATATAGGCCTTGCCGTTATTTACCACAGCTCTTCCTGTTTTAGAAAATGTATAGCTCGCTTTCCAGTTGCAATTATAATATCCCTCACCGGCATCGGCAATACTATCATACAGCAACGAAAAGTTTTTTGCATTTTTGCAAAGCATCTGCCACATCGCTGTTACTTCATTGCCTTTTAACAATTCAAACATGGGGTCATAAAAAACAATATTGCTGCTGTAACAGGCGTTAAGGGTATTTGCATCCAGCTTTGCAAGCGCACTATAAAACCTGCTTACCAGTCTTTCATTTTCATTCATCATAAACTGATTTAGTTTCTTTAAATTTAGGTTTCCCAAAAACTATATTCAATGTACAAATTATTTTCGTTTACAACACTGGTTCTTTTTTCATTTACGGCATTAAGCCAAAATGCTGATAGCAGCTGGTTTGCAAATAACTACAGCAAAAAAGAAATAGCCATACCCATGAGAGATGGCATAAAACTATTTACTTCTTTTTTTATACCAAAAGATGCTACAGAAAAACATCCTTTTTTACTTACCCGTACACCCTACTCCTGTGCACCTTATGGCGAAGATAAATTTGCACAAATATGGAACAGCTACAAAATAAAATACCTGCGGGAAAATTATATTATCGTAACGCAGGATGTACGGGGCCGGTACATGAGCGAAGGCATTTTTGAAGATGTGCGCCCCTTTAATAAAAACAAAAAAGGAAAAGATATAGATGAAGCAAGCGATACATATGATGCCATAGACTGGATGGTAAAAAATATAGAAAACAATAATGGAAATGTAGGGGTATTTGGGATATCGTACCCGGGCTTTTATAGTACAGAAGCCGCACTAAGCGGGCATCCTGCATTAAAAGCAGTATCGCCGCAGGCACCCGTTACAGATTGGTTTATGGGCGATGACTTTCACCACAACGGTGCTTTTTTTGCCATGGATGGGTTTTCCTTTTACTCCACTTTTGGCAAACCACACCCTGCGCCTACAAAAGATTATGGCGATGGATTTAAAACAACTATTAAAGACAATTACAAATTTTATCTGGAGCAGGGCACACCAAAAAACCTGGATAGAATTATTGGGGACAGTATAAAATTCTGGCACGAAATGAATGAACACCCGAATTATGATTTATGGTGGCAGGCCCGCAATGCCCGCAATGGCTTGTATAATGTAAAACCTGCCATGCTTTGGGTGGGCGGTCTGTTTGATGCAGAAGATTGCTTTGGTGCATGGAATGCTTATAAAGCCACAGAAAAACAAAGCCCGCAAACCAACAGTAAAATTGTGGTGGGACCCTGGTACCACGGGCAGTGGAGCAGGGAAGGCAGTTACCTAGGCAATGTTAGATTTGGCGCTAACACCTCCGCTTATTACCAGGAAAATATTGAAGTACCTTTTTTTAATTATTACCTAAAACAAAAAGGAAACGTAAATGAAATTGCAGAAGCAAATATCTTTTTTACGGGAGAAAATAACTGGAAAAAATTTGATAAATGGCCGCCGGTAAATGTAGAAAACGAAAGTATGACCATCAGCAATAGCAATAGCCTTGTTTTTAAAAATTCTGCTGCTTATTTTAAACCAGAAGATACAAAGAAACGACCACTTTCATTTAGCGAATATGTAAGCGACCCTGCACACCCTGTGCCTTACACCGAAGATGTGCACAACCGCCGCACGAGAGAATATATGACAGACGACCAAAGATTTGCAGAACGCAGACCAGATGTATTAACTTTTAAAACAAATATTTTGGAAGAGGATGTAACCCTTGCCGGGCCTGTTGTAGCAGACCTTGCTGTTTCCATTTCTACCACCGATGCAGATTTTGTTGTGAAGCTGATAGATGTTTTTCCGGATGATTTTAATTACACATCTCCTCATCCTTCGGGGGAAGTCAGTAGGGGGCTTTATCCCATGAGTGGCTACGAAATGCTCGTACGGGGAGAAATTATGCGGGGCAAATACCGCAATAGTTTTGAAAAACCAGCGGCGTTTATTCCGAATGAAATTACGCAGGTAAAATATACTTTGCCAGATGTGGCGCATACCTTTAAAAAAGGTCATCGAATAATGATACAGGTACAAAGCACATGGTTTCCTTTGGCAGATCGTAACCCGCAAAAATTCATGAATATTTATAAAGCAGATCCGTCAGATTATCAAAAAGCAACCATACGATTGTATCATACTGCTGAGAACAAAACTAATTTTATTTTACCGGTGCTCAAAAAGTGATGACTTATAATTATTTGTAGTTGCTTATCAACAAAAACGAAATATAAAAATGTACAATAATAATTGCTTTTGCTTTGCAGGCACAATATTAAAAACAAACGTATGAAAAAAATTTTTTCGATAATCGCTGTAATGCTTTGTGTAAAGGCATTTGCGCAAACTCCGGTAAATTTTGTAAAAGAAAATTTTATAAAAAAAGATACGGTTATAAAAATGCGAGATGGCGTAAAATTATATACTGTAATTTATATCCCAAAAGATGCCAGCCAAAAATATCCGATACTATTGGAACGCACGCCCTACTCCTCCGCACCTTATGGCGATACCAATTATGCACGCCGCATTGGCCCCAACCCAACCCTTATGAATGAAAAATACATTTTTGTATACCAGGATGTGCGGGGCAGGTATATGAGCGAAGGTATGAACCTGGAAATGACACCCTATATTGAAAATAAAAAAAATAAAAAGGAAGTAGATGAAAGCAGCGATACCTACGATACAATAGACTGGCTGCTAAAAAATGTGAAGAATAATAATGGCCGTGTAGGATTATACGGCATTTCGTACCCCGGCTTTTACGCAACTGCATGCCTGCCTGGCGCACACCCGGCTATAAAAGCAGTGAGCCCGCAGGCACCCGTTACCGATGAGTTTATTGGCGATGATGCCAACCACAACGGCGCATTTTTTTTGCTGGATAATTTTGATTTTATGAACTACTTTGGCAAGCCAAGAAGCGGTCCGGTAAAGGATTATGGCGCACAGGTATTTAATGAAAACTCCAAAGATGTGTATGATTTCTTTTTAAAATTAGGGCCGGTATCCAATACACAATCTGCAAAATATTTTGATCATAAAAGTTATATATGGAGCGAATACCTGGAGCATGATACCTACGATGCTTACTGGAAAGCAAGAAATATACGCCAGCATTTAAAAAATATAAACATACCAGTAATGGTGGTGGGTGGCTGGTTTGATGCAGAAGATCTTTTTGGTGCGCTCAATACATATACCTCTATTGAAAAACAAAGTCCGCAAAACAATAATAGGCTGGTAATGGGCCCATGGACACATGGCGCATGGGAAAGCAGCGAGTGGAAACAATTTGCCAGCCAAAATTTTGGCAGCAATACCAGTAAATATTTTCAGGATAGTTTAGAAGCACAATTTTTTAATTTTTATTTAAAAGACAAAGGGGTTTTTAATGCAGCCGAAGCCACCGTTTTTGAAACCGGCAGCAACCAGTGGAAATCTTACAATACCTGGCCACCTGTAAATGCGCAAAATGTAGATTATTTTTTAAATGAGAAACAACAATTATCTCAGCAGCAGGATGGCACTGCAAGCAGCGACGAGTATGTGAGTAACCCCAATAAACCCGTGCCTTATACTAATGGTATTTTTAGCGGCCGTAATAATGAATACATGGTCGAAGACCAGCGGTTTGCTGCCATACGGCCAGATGTACTGCTTTATGAAAGCCCTGTACTTACTGATGATGTAACACTTGCCGGAAAAATTATTGCAGACCTGCAGGTGAGCATTTCTACCACCGATGCGGATTTTATAGTAAAAATTATAGACGTGTTGCCAGACGATGAACCCAATATAAAAAATGCAGCAAGAGGGTTTACGATGGCTAATGCACAGCGCCTGGTAAGGGCAGAAATAATGAGAGGAAAATTTAGAAACAGTTTTGAAACACCCGAAGCATTTACACCGGGCAAAATAACCAGCGTAAAATTTAACTTGAATGATGTAGCACATACTTTTAAAAAAGGGCATAAAATAATGGTGCAGGTGCAAAGCACCTGGTTTCCTTTGGTAGATAGAAACCCACAAAAATTTATGCGCATACCAGATGCTATAGAAGCAGATTTTATAACCGCAACCATAAAAATATTTCGGGGCAGCAAAATTATTTTACCGGTTATAAAAAAATAAAAATGGTAAAGGTAATAAACAGAAAAAAAATATTTCAGTCTGTTAAAACATTAATAACTGCGGCACAGCAAAACGTAGTACGCAATGTAAATACTACGATGCTGCTCACCTATTTTGAAATAGGTAAAATGATAGTGGAAGAAAAGCTGCAAGGCAGAGACAGGGCGGGTTATGCAGATGAAACTTTAAAAAATTTAAGTATTGATCTCACTCGGGAATTTGGTCGTGGATATTCTAAATCTAATCTAGAGTATATGAGCATTTTCTACCAGATTTATCAATCAAGAGTTACATCAATTGCCCAGACAACGTCTGGGCAATTGAAAAATACCAGCCAAAAACGAATTGCCCAGACAGCGTCTGGGCAATTGAAAAGCAATATAAAATCTGAAAAAATACCATCACAAAATTCATTCTTAATAAGCTTAAGCTGGTCGCATTATGTACAGCTTATAAAAATAAAAAATGATGACGAAAGAAATTTTTATGAAATAGAGTCACAGGCTAATAACTGGACAGTGAGAGAATTACAGCGCCAGTACAATGCATCAGTTTACGAAAGAATAATATTGAGCAGCAATAAAAATAAAGTAAAACAATTATCTAAAAAAGGACAGATTATAGAACGGGCAACCGATGCATTAAAGAGCCATTATGTGTTGGAGTTTTTAGGATTAAAAGAAAAAGAAACGTATACCGAAAGCGATCTGGAAACAGCCATCATAAACAAACTGGAACATTTTATGCTGGAGCAGGGCAACGGTTTTTTATTTGAGGGAAGGCAGCGTCGTTTTACTTTTGAAGGGGATAGTTTTTTTGTGGATCTTGTATTATACAACCGGCTGCTAAAGTGCTTTGTAATATTCGATTTAAAAATGGGAAAACTTACCCACCAGGATATTGGGCAAATGCAAATGTATGTGAACTATTACGACAGAAAAATAAAGCAACCCAAAGAAAACAAAACGATTGGTATTATTCTTTGTAAAGAGGAAAATAAAACGGTGATAGAATTTACACTGCCCGAAACAAACAAACAGATATTTGCTAAAGAATACAAAGCCATTTTGCCCACTAAGGCAGCATTGGCAAAACAATTAAAATAAACTTTTCTATGAAAAAAATAATAGTTTTTATCCTGTTAATAATTCAGTCAAATTTATTTGCACAAGTAAATATTGTACCTATGCCCGCAGAAATAAAAATGGGGCAGGGTGATTTTATTCTTTCCGAAAAAACCAAAATAATTTTTGGAAAAGGAGCTGACAAGCATGCCGCTTATTTGCAACAACAATTAAAAGATAATTACGGTTTAAAAATTGGCAGCTTTTTATACAACGATCAGTTGCCGAAGCAAACACAAAATGCTATTCAACTTTTTTTGAGAAAAGACAGCATAAGAAAAAATGCTTACCAGTTAGATGTATTTAAAACTGCCGTGTACTTAGATTCGCATAACGACACTTTACTTTTTGAGGGATTGCAAACTATTTTACAATTAATAAAAACAAAAAATAAGCAGCTATCCCTTCCGCAAATATCTATTAAAGATTATCCTCGTTTTTCTTACCGGGGTATGCACCTGGATGTGTGCCGTCATTTTTTTTCGGTAGCATACATCAAAAAATATATTGACTATCTGGCTTATTACAAATTCAATACTTTTCACTGGCACCTTACAGATGATCAGGGCTGGCGTATAGAGATAAAAAAATATCCGTTACTCACACAAGTGGGCGGTTTTAGAAACGGTACCATTATTGGCCACTACCCCGGCAAAGGCAATGACAGCCTGCGTTATGGCGGTTTTTATACCCAGGCACAAATAAAAGAAGTGGTACAGTATGCAGCTAAAAAATATATAGAAGTAATACCAGAAATAGAAATGCCAGGGCATGCCTCTGCAGCTATAGCAGCGTACCCGCAGCTCAGTTGCTTTCCCAACGAAAATACTGAAATAGAAAAAACAACCCCATGGGCAGGAAGCCGCACAGGTAAACAGGTACAACAAACATGGGGCGTATTTAATGATGTATTTGCACCAACGGAGTATACGTTTACTTTTTTGCAAAATGTTATAGACGAAGTGGCGCAGCTATTTCCCTCAAAATACATACATATTGGTGGCGACGAATGCCCAAAAGAAAACTGGAAACGTTCTCCTTTTTGCAAAAAATTAATAATGGATGAAGACTTAAAAGAAGAGCATGGTCTGCAGAGTTATTTTATACAGCGCATAGAAAAATATGTAAATAGTAAAGGCAAAAAAATAATTGGCTGGGATGAAATACTGGAAGGCGGGCTTGCACCCAATGCAACTGTAATGAGCTGGCGGGGAACGGAAGGAGGTATTACTGCTGCGCAAGATGGGCATAATGTGATAATGACGCCCGGCAGCCATTGCTATTTTGACCATTCACAAACAGAAAATGAAGACAGTGTAACTTTTGGATCTTACCTGCCACTGGAAAAAGTATACAGTTATAACCCAGTACCTGCTGCACTTTTGGCCAGTGAAGAAAAATATATACTGGGTGCACAGGCTAATGTATGGACGGAATATATAACCAACGAACAAAAACTGGAGTACTCTATTTTCCCACGTGTGGCTGCACTGGCAGAAGTATTATGGAGCCCGAAAGAAAAAATAAATTATGCTGATTTTGAAACCCGGCTGCCTGCGGTTTTTAACACCTGCAAAAAATGGAAAGTACATTACAGCAACGCATACTACAATATAAAAGCATCCGTTTTACCCGCAGAAAACTTTGATGGCATTTTATGGAAACTGGATAGTAAAATAAAAATGCCCATTACCGTAAATTTTAATCGTGCAGATTCTGTTTGGATATATACAAAGCCACAATCCATACCAGCAGGCATTTTTCTGGCTACTGCAAGCTGCAAAACAGCTGCAGGAATAATTTCGTTATCACAAAAATTTTCTATCAATAAAGCCACGGGTAAACAGATAACCCTCACCACGCCGCCAGATGCTGCATACCCCGGCAATGGCGCATTTACACTGGTAGATGGCATACAAAATGAAAAGGGATTTGCAGCAGCCAGTGAATTTATTGGCTTTAATGGAAAAGATATGGAAGCTGTAATTGACCTCGGAAAAGAAACAGCTATATCCGAAATTAGGCTGCATACCCTCTCCAGCACTTCCAACTGGATTTATCCGCCTTCGCAAAATATTGTGGTATCTATTAGCAATGATGGCATACATTACACCTACCCCGAAGAGGAAGTAAAAACCATTGAGCCAGATGCAAACGGAGTGAGCAAAATCTGGTTCTCCCTATCGCATGCTGTAATAAAAACGAGGTACGTAAAAATAAAAGCGGAGAACCACGGCGTCATTGGAGCAGGTAACCCCGGGGCTGGTAACCCTGCATGGCTTTTTGCAGATGAGATTGAAGTGTTGTAAGTGAATAATTTAATATTGGGAAGTTTTGCATTCTTATGCTCACCGGAAATATACTTTTGAAAAAAAATATTTATGATACTTTTATTTTAATAAGTACTATATTTTTTATAAGTATTTCCATCTATAATTATTAAAGATTCATTAGTATATTTTGAAGACAATTATCTATATTAAATACCAATTCTAACTTTCACCAAACCTATTATCACATTATGAATTCAAAAAAATTTATAAATACAGTTTCCTTTTTAGGCTAAGATACCTGCTTTTACTATCTTTTATTCGAACCGTTATTACTACCCCCAAACACAATTATTTTCATATTTTGTTAATGATTTGATAAAATTCCGCTAAAATAAGTATCTTCATTACTCTATCTTTCAAGCTAATACTACATTTTTTATGAACAAAAGAATTTTAGGATTGTTGCTGTTAATCATTTTCTACGGTTTGCCTTCCAAATCTCAAACCACACAAACCAGAACATATAGTAATGAAGAATCAATGAAACTTTCGCACATGTTGGTTGCTAGTTCAACTGTAATATTGCCAGATTCTCTAAATGCTATTTTGAAAGATTTCTCTTTTACATCCGGTATATCACTACCTGTAGTAATAAAGCAAAGTGCTTTGCTCAAAATGATATACAATCAAAATTTTACTAAGCAAGAAAGACTATACGCTGCAGAATACCTCCTCGCAATTTTTAGTAAACCAGGTTCAGGATTACCCATTTTTCTGGTAAATGATGTTAAAACAAAATTATCTTCTTCAAAATAATTGGTCATGATTAAAAAGATACTTAGCTTTTTTTTACTTTGCTTTTGTTTTCTCGATGTTCTTCATGCACAACCCATAACAGTGCCAGGTGTAGTATTACCAAACCCCGGTACAAATCGTTTTGCCACATGCGGAAATTCTGCTCCTGTTATTACCGCAACACTCGTAGGCGGAACTGGCTCGCATGTTACCGGCGGGCAATTAGTTTGCGATAATCCCTGCGACACCTCTTCTATTGATATTTTAATAAGTGGTCTTCAGTGGAATCAAACTCCGGGCATAAATTGGATTCACGGTGTGTATGTTCCGCCACAGGCAGGAATAATTGTAACGGCATCACCAACGCTCCCTACTTTTGATCCGGCTTATCTATTTCAACCGCTTGGCTGCACAGGAGCTTGTCCAGGCCCTATCGGTGGACAAGTAGTTGGCGGTGCTGGTTTTTATTTTGTTGGTGGTGGCCAATCCTGTTGCCCTGGTGGTGGCTCCACACCCCTAAACCCTTGTGACAATTATGGTGATGGTTCTAAAAATTGTGGGGTTAGTTTTAATTATCCCTTTAGAATACGAATTTGTAATACACTAATACAAGGTTCTACGCTTATAATTAAAGTAAGAGCAGATTCTGACGGAAATACAGGTTGCTGGACAATAAAGGATGCTAACCCTAATACTATAAATTTTACCCTTGCGCTTGGCCCAGGCTGCGCTCCTTTGTATAGCCCAACACCCATCGCCACAGCGCCAGTTAGAAATTGCAGTTCAGGTTCGCCCAATTATTCCACAACGCTTACTGGTGGTTGTGGCAATAGCAACCCGGTAACCTGGTGGGATGCTCCAACTGGTGGTAATCAAATTGGATCAGGCACACCGTTCGTATATATAGCTGCTGCTGGCGCTTGTCCGCTTACTACTGTATATGAGCAATGTTGTCCTCCGGCTACTATTTGTTTTTCTAGAAGAGCCCTTGCAATCCCCGCCTGCCAGCCTTTCTCACTGGATTCTGTTTTCAAAAAAAATGGAGATTGCAATAATCCAAACATGATTGATTCTATAAAAACGCTTAACGGAAGCGGTACAATAACGTACACTTTAAACCCTGGCGGACTAAGCAATACAACAGGTATTTTTCCCAACCTTCCTTTAAATAATTATACCCTTACCGCTACCGATGCTACCGGTTGCACAATAACACCAAAAGTATTAACCTTTACGCCAACCGGCACGGGCGGTGCATTTACACCCGTTATTTCAAGTATAGCCACTAGTTGCCCCGGTATAAATAATGGTACAATAACAGTTGTTACCACACCGGCAGGCATATACACTTATGTGCTGGATGGTATACCCGCAAGTACAAATACTACAGGTATTTTTACTGCGGTTTCTGGCGGCCCGCATATTGTAGCAGTTTCAAATGCTACCACTCCGCCGTGTACAACAAATCTTTCTATTACCGTGGGTGCTGGTGCGGCACTTACAGGCACATCATCTGTTGTTGCAACCTCTTGCAACAATGCTACCAACGGTAGCATAACGGCTGTGCCATCTGTTATAGGAGCTTATACTTATACCATCAACGCTACACCGGCAAATACC
>JANXXM010000178.1 GCA_025350645.1 Ferruginibacter sp. | reverse complement strand
AAAGGATATGCCATTATATATTTATTTAGTAGTCCAAAATTAAAACAAAAAATCCAATAACCAAATATTGGACTACATTTTATTTATAATTGGTATTATTTGAAGAAAATAATTGGAAAAATAAAAAACCTTTATCCACTTAATTTTACGATTTATCAAACATTTCTTAGTAACCCACCTTGAGAATTTATTTTTGCCTTCTCATTATATAATATGCTTCCTATCCGTTTTCGTAAATTGTCTACCGTTTCAAAAAAAGTTTACACCGCTTATAACCTCTATACGAAATGCAATAACAAAATAATACCAGCCCACCCCTACTTCACTCTTCCCGGGTTATTTGCTACAAAATTTTTCCAGTCGTTTTGGCCAGTGCCGCCAGAGCCGGAGAAAAGCACATTGCTTTCCTGAAAATGATGGCAAACAGCTACGGCCAGCGCATCTGATGCATCGTAGGAGGTGGGTGCTTCAGTAAAATGAAGCAGGGTTTGCAGCATTTTCATTACCTGCAGTTTATCTGCATTACCATTACCGGTTACCGATTGTTTTATTTTGCGGGGAGAATATTCATTTACTGACAAGCCTGCCTGCATGGCCGCTGCAATGGCTACACCCTGCGCCCTGCCCAGCTTTAGCATGCTCTGCACGTTTTTACCAAAAAAGGGTGCTTCTATTGCAAAGCAGTGCGGTTTGTTTTGCAGGATGAGAGCCGTTACTTTTTCGTGTATTTTTTGCAGGCGTTCGTAAGGATCCTGCCTGCTGGATAATTTTAGTACCCCCATTTCTACCAGTTGTACGGTATTGCCCTGTACGGCTATTACTCCAAAACCCATGGCCACCGTACCCGGATCTATCCCTAAAATTATTTTTGTAGTTTTTTGCAAGGAGGAGTTTATTTTTACTAAAATTTATTAGCTGAGCAAAAATATCAAAATATTCATCAACTATATTGCAGGTCCATTGCTCTTCGTTATTCTTTGCTGGAGTTTGTACCGGCAAATTGCCCAGCAGCCAGACCTGCACAGCCGCTGGCTGCAAATAAAACAGAGCTGGCAAAACCCCGCCTTTTGGATGGTAATGGTATTGCTGCCTTTAAACTGGGGGCTAGAGGCACGCAAGTGGCAACTGCTTATACGACCTTTAGAAAAGTTTAGCTTTCTCACTGCATTTAAAAGTGTACTGGCAGGTTGCAGTGTTACTATGCTCACGCCAAACAGGATAGGCGAATATGGCGGGCGCATTTTTTATGTAAAAGAAACCAACCGGTTAGATGCCATACCACTCACCATCCTCGGCAGCATGAGCCAGCTACTCGTAACGCTGGTAATGGGCACTGCAGGACTTGCTCTCCTAAAATTTACTGCCAGCGAGCGTCAGCTTTTTACTTTTTTGCCGGCATACAGCAGTTACCTTTTATTGGTTACCGGCGGGTGCGCCAGTTTATTTTTATTGCTGCTATATTTTAAAGCAAGTGTGCTGGTAAAATTATTAATGCGCATAAAAAAATTAAAAAGATTTACAGATCATATTTTGTTGCTCAACAGTTTTTCCCGTAAACAATTGTTAAGAATTTTGTTTTTATCTTTTTTACGCTACCTCGTGTTTATTTTGCAATACGTTTTGCTGCTCAAAGTACTGCAGGTGCACATAAATATTAGTGCCTGCTTTTGGTTGCTTTCTATATTTTACCTAGTAATGGCGGTAGCGCCTACTATTGGTTTTACAGAGCTGCCGATAAGGGCAGCGGCAAGTGTAGAAATCTTACAACTGTACAGCAGCAATATTATTGGTATACAGGCTGCATCATTAGGTATATGGCTTATTAATTTGGTAATACCGGCCATTGCCGGAAGTTTACTTATTTTAGGAATAAAAATCATGAAAGAAAAATGACAAATTATACAAAACGTTTTTTATTGATTGCCGCTATCGTTTGTATGGCAACAAATATTTTTGCGCAGCAAAAAGGAGAATTTTGCGGCATAAAAAATACTGCTTTTGCAGCAGGCGAAAAAGTAATAATGAAAGTATACTACAACGCCATGGGTGCATATATTGGTGCGGGTGAAGCCAGCTTTACCACTGCACTGGAACGCTTTAACGGCAAGCCAGTTTACCATTGCGTAGGCGAAGGAAAAACCTATTCTTTTTTTGATAACTTTTTTAAAGTGAGAGACCGATACGAAAGTTATATTGATACGGCTACCTTATCTCCCATAAAATTTTTAAGAAATGTGGAAGAGGGTAAAACAAAAATTTATAACAACGTAACCTTTAACCAAACTGCAAATACTGCAGTAACCACCAACGGCGTTTTTAAAATTACCGATTGCATGCAGGATGTGGTGAGTGCCATGTACTATGCAAGAAATATAGATTGGAACAAATACAAGCCCGGCGATAAAATACCTTTTGACATGTTTTTGGATGATGAAATTTACCATCTCTACATTCGCTATATTGGCAAAGAAAAAGTGAAAACGCAATACGGAAAATTTAATGCCATAAAGTTTAAGCCTCTTCTTATTAAAGGTACCATTTTTGACGGTGGAGAAAAGCTGACTGCATGGGTAAGTGATGATGCCAACCGGCTTATACTGCGAGTAGAAAGCCCTATATCTGTAGGGAATGTAAAAATAGATATGATGAGCTATACCGGTCTGAGATACCCGCTTACGTCCTTAATAAATTTTAGGTAATTGGACGATGTACAAGAGAGCACTGCCTACTGCCCACAACCTACAGCTCATATAATTTAAAACTATCTTTCATTCTTATGCCCCTATCGGTTAGTTGCAGCGTGCAGCATTCTATGAGCGGGTCATGCTCAAAAAATAATACGTAATCATTTTCCTGTGCTTCGGTAAGAAAAGATTTTTTTTCATTTAAAGTAGTGAGGGGAAACATATCGTAGGCCATTACATAAGGCAGGGGAATATGCCCTGCAGAAGGCAGCAGATCTGCCATATACAAAATGGTGCGCCCTTTATAATTTATTTGTGGCAGCATCATGGCTTCGGTATGGCCAAACACCTGGCGTATCATTATATTCGGCGGAAAATCTACCGGGGCTGTTTCTATAAATTTTAATTGACCGCTTTGTTGCATAGGCAAAATATTTTCTGTAAGAAAAGATGCTTTTTCCCTGTCGTTGGGTGCTGTGGCCCATTTCCAGTGGCGGTCGTTGCTCCAGTATGTGGCGTTTTTAAAAGTGGTGCTGTAGGTTTCTCCTTCTTTTTTTATGGCACCTCCGCAGTGGTCAAAATGAAGGTGGGTAAGTATAACATCTGTTACTTCATCTGTAGTAAAACCATGTGCCGCTAAAGATTTTTCCAATGTATCATCGCCATGCAGATAATAATGCCCAAAGAATTTTGTATCCTGTTTTGTTCCCATGCCAGTATCTACCAATACAAGCCGGTTGCCCTCTTGTATAAGCAAACAGCGTAATGCCCAGCTACACATATTATTTTCATCGGCAGGGTTTATTTTGTTCCATATACTTTTTGGCACCACGCCAAACATGGCACCGCCATCTAATTTAAAAAAACCGGTATTAATGGTAAATAAATTCATACAAGATTAAATATTTTGTGATTGCACTTTTTGTTTTGCATCAGTAAATAATAAAAATATAAGTCCCAGTACAAAGAAAACAACCAGCGATAAAATAGACTGACGAATGCTGCTGATACCTTCTATAAAACCAAAAGTAAACAACCCGATTACAATAGCCAGCTTTTCGGTAACATCATAAAAACTAAAAAACGATGCGGTATCTTTTGTTTCCGGCATAAACTTAGAATAAGTAGAACGGCTAAGGGATTGAATGCCGCCCATTACCAGCCCTACCAATGCTGCGATAATGTAAAAATGGGTTTCGGTACTAATAAAATAACCGGCAATGCAAACGCCTATCCACAACAACACCGTAAAAATAATCACCTTTATATTACCAAACTTTGCAGATAATTTAGACATAGCTATGGCACCTGCAATGGCTACCAGTTGTATAATAACTGCAGTGATAATCAATTTCTGATCGGGCAGTTTTAATTCTTTTATACCAAAATCAATGGCTACGAGCATAACAGTTTGTACACCCATGCTGTAAAAAAAGAAGGCGGTTAAAAACCTTTTTAAAACAGGCATGTGCTTCAATTGATCCCACACAATTTTTAATTCTTTAAAACCATTCGTAAGTGCATTTCTTTTTTCTTTTATGGCTGTTTTTGTATTTGTAGGCAGGGTATTAAAAGTAATTTGGGCAAATACCACCCACCATATTCCTACCAATAAAAAGGTTAGTTTTAATGGCAGTGAATTATCCGGCATAAGTATTACCAATCCAAAACCAATCATTTGCATAAGCACACTGCCAATGTAACCAAAAGTATATCCTTTGGCGCTTATCCTGTCCTGGTCTGCTTCGGAGGCTATCTCCGGCAAATAAGAATTGTAAAAAACCTGGCTGCCATAAAATCCAATACCGGCAAACATAAAGCACATAAGCCCCAGCGTTACATGATCTTTATCAAAGAAAAACATGAGCGAACAACTGGCAGCTCCCAGGTAGCAGAAAAAACGCATAAAATGTTTTTTATTTCCTTTATAATCCGCCATGGAAGAAAGTATGGGCGATAGAAGTGCAATGACCAAAAAACCAAATGCCAGCACATAATCTTTAAGTTCTGTATTTACAAATCGCCGCCCCATAAATGTTATACCATCGGGATAATTTTTAAGCCCCGTCATAGCTGCATAGTATGCAGGAAAAAACGTGGTAGTAATTACAAGGTTGTACACAGAGTTTGCCCAGTCATACATGGCCCATCCGTTTACAACTTTTTTGGAAGCAGTTTGCATGATTTAAATTAAGATTGAAAAATTAATAATTATAAATGAAACCGCCGTATAAAAATTTAATATTTTCTTTTGTATAGCAACAGCATTAAAATATGATGCTCTAATCAACTAACCAATAAACTAACTTATCCTGCAATAATTCCCTTCCATATCAAAATTAACAATACAACCCCCACAATAATTCTGTAAATTCCCCATACTCTAAAGCCATATTTTTTTAAAAAGCTAATGAAGAATTTAATAGCAATCATGGCCACCACAAAGGCTACAATGTTCCCTATGGCCAGTAATTTTATTTCTTCTTTACTAAAACCACCGGCTTCTTTGTAATACTTTAATAATTTGTACCCCGTAGCTGCCAGCATGGTAGGTACTGCAAGAAAAAAAGAGAATTCTGCTGCTTCGCTGCGGGTAAGTTTTTGCTGCATACCACCAATAATAGATGCTGCACTGCGGCTTACACCAGGTACCATTGCAAGGCATTGCCAAATACCGATAATGAATGCATTTACAGGTTTAATTACTGCTTCGCTTTGTATGCGTGGGCGTCTAAAAAGTTTATCTACAAATAGTAAAATAATACCGCCCACCAATAATGCAATAGCCACAGTGGTGGCACTATCCAGCATAGTATCTATCTTTTTAGAAAATAAAAAACCAAGCACCAAAGCTGGAATAACACCTATAATTAATTTTACGTAAAACTGCCATTTGCTAAAATCAAAAAACTTTTTCCAGTACAAAACAATTACAGAAAGTATAGCGCCCAATTGTATAGCTACAGTAAAAACTTTTACAAAATCTGTTTCGGTTACCTGCAGCAAACGCTCTGCAATAATCATGTGACCGGTAGAGGATACTGGCAAAAATTCTGTAAGTCCCTCTACTATTGCAATTACAACGGATTGAAAAAAAGTCATTTTTTTGAAAGTTTGTGGTAATAAAAAAGCGCCTAAACAATAACTGTTTGACGCCATTAAAATAGTATGAATTATTTAGTATTCATTATTTTGTTTTTCTCATTATGCCTATTATTTCTACAATAAAACCGGCTATAATAAGAATGGGAGCTATTGTTATGCGGGTGGTGCTATATACTTCTTTAGGATCAAAAACTTTAGGGTCGGCACTTTTGCCACCACTCATAAGCAAAAAGCCCAATATAATTATTGCCAGGCCCGCTATCATTATTATATAATTTTCTTTGCCAAACAAACTGGTATTTGCAGCAGCAGTCTCGTTATTTTCTTTAAGCATTGTTTTTAATTATGAGGTGCAATATAAATTTTTTCTGTATAACTCATTCGTTTTTAATACAGATCATCCAGCTTCATTTTTAAATATTTTATAACGGCCGTGTGTGTGCTTACCAGGGTGATTAATATCCCCAGTACAATGATGATCCCAAAAAGAATGAGCAGCCCTGTATTATCGTGCAGCAATTTAAAGTCTGGTATAAACTGCTCCACCAAAAGTACGGAACCCCATACTGCTGCAATGGCTATAAGTGCTGCCACCAGCCCGTTTATGAGGGCACGCTGGTTTATAGGCTTTGCTATGAACCACCTTGTAGCACCCACCATTTGCATAGTTTTTATAATAAACCTGTTGCTGTACATGGCTAGTCTTATAGTATTATCAATAGAAAATACCACCAGTATAGTAAGTATGATGGCTGCTATTAAAAATATGATGGCCGCAGTTTTTACAAATTTGCTCACCTTAGCCACCGTTTCTGTAGGAAATTGAAATTCGGAAATTACACCCGGGTATGCAGATTGCAAATTTGCGGCAAGCAGGTTTAGGCTGTCTTTTTCCACATGATCTGCCTTCACATAAAAATCTACACTTTCCGGCAAAGGGTTATTGCTTAAAAATTGTTTCCAGGTAGTATCGTTTTCTTTGTTCCATTTTTGCATCGCCTTTTCCTTGGTTACATATTCTACCCTGTTTGCATAAGGCAGCGAAATAATATATTGAGTAAGACTATCTATTCGTTTTTTTGGCGCATCTCTGTTTAAATAAGTATGCACCTGTATACTCTCTTTAAAATAATCGCCCGTTTTGCGGATATTTAAAAAAAACCATCCTACGATTCCAAATAAAAATAGCACCAATGCTACACCAATGATGGCGCCGGTATAACTGGATTTTCCTTTTTTACTGGATGATCTTCCTAATTGCGCCATGTATAAATATTGTATAAGGTTAGTAAAAAATTAAAGCCCTTGCCCACAAAAATAAAGGTTTTTGTATTGTTTAGTTTATTTTTGACGAGAGCAGACTATTTGCTGTTGCAATATATTTTATGCTGCGCAAATACGCTGCATATTAATTTGTTAAAAAATCAGTTTTGTTACAAAGCGCTATTTTTTAAAATGAAACTCTTTGCTGTTCTTTACCCGAATTTTAAAAAACTATTATTGAAAAACGTTTAGGGAAATTTATTAAAGATGAAAATGCGCCTTTCTTGAAGATGGTATAAACAGTATATACTTACTGCCAAAACCAGCGAACCTATTAAAATAAGATATACACTTTACCCATTTGTGGTTAAGTGGCAAAAGAGAAAATATGGAATACGATTTTAGAAAAATTGAACAAGAGTGGCAAGAAAAATGGAAGGATAAAAAAGTGTACGAAGTATCAAACGATTCGCCTAAACTTTCTTTTTATGTATTGGATATGTTTCCTTACCCGAGCGGTGCTGGCCTGCATGTGGGGCACCCGTTGGGCTATATTGCCAGCGATATTTACAGCCGCTACAAAAGGCTGAAAGGCTTTAACGTACTGCATCCTATGGGGTTTGATAGTTTTGGTTTGCCTGCAGAACAATATGCTTTGGAAACAGGGCAGCACCCTGCTGTAACTACAGAAAAAAATATTGCAACTTTTAAAGCACAGTTGGATAAGATTGGTTTTTGCTACGATTGGAGTAGAGAAGTGCGCACCAGCGATCCTTTATATTACAAGTGGACACAAAAGATTTTTCTAGATCTTTTTAATTCTTATTTCTGCAATAGCTGCAAGCAGGCAAAGCCAATAACAGCGTTGGTAAAAAAATACGAAACAAAAGGAGGGAGCAATTTTACAGCAGATGAATGGAATGCATATACAAAAGCAGAACAGGAAGAAATACTCATGAGCCGCCGCCTGGCATTTAGTAAATATGGCGAAGTAAACTGGTGCGAAGCACTCGGTACCGTTTTGGCAAACGACGAAGTGGTGAACGGTGTGAGCGAACGTGGCGGGCATCCTGTAGAAAAAAAGAAAATGCGCCAATGGTATTTGCGCATCACAGCTTATGCTGATAGATTGTTACAAGGCTTGGAAACCGTCGATTTTACTGAGCCTATGAAGGAAATGCAACGAAATTGGATTGGAAGGAGTGAAGGTTGTGAAATGGAATTTGTGCTTAGGGATTCGGAATTAGGTATTAAAGTTTATACTACCAGACCTGATACTATTTTTGGCGTAGATTTTTTGGTGCTTGCACCAGAACACGAATTGGTTAATCAAATTACAACAGCTAGTGAAAAAGAAAAGGTAGAGACATATTTAACCTATGTAAAAAGTAGAAGCGATAGAGAACGCCAAGCAGAAGTAAAACAAATTACTGGTTGCTTTACGGGTGCTTATGCCATAAATCCATTTAATGAAAAGCCAATACCAATATGGATTGCAGAGTATGTGCTTGCAGGCTATGGCACTGGTGCAATTATGGCTGTGCCTTGCGGCGACCAACGAGATTTTAATTTTGCTGCTCATTTTGATATACCTGTTACCAATATAATAGGCGATGCTTTTAATTGGAATGAAGCCAACCCAACAAAAGATGCAACATTATCAAATTCTGATTTTTTGAATGGCATGTTGATGAAAGATGCCATAGGCGTTGCCATAAATAAAATAGAAGAACTAGGCATTGGAAAAAGAAAAGTAAATTATAGAATGAGAGATGCAGGCTTTAGTCGCCAGCGTTATTGGGGAGAACCATTTCCTATTATCTGGCAAGATGGTATTGCCATACCACTTAACGAAAATGAATTGCCGTTAGAATTGCCTTACGCAAAAAAATATAGGGCAGGACCTAATGGTGAGGGGCCGCTTGCGAACATGGAGGAGTGGAGCCGAATCTTCTCTTTGGAGGGTGAGGGGGCTCGGGAAACCTCGACCATGCCGGGCTATGCAGGAAGCAGTTGGTATTTTTTACGCTATATGGATCCTCACAACAACGAAACTTTTTGCGATAGAAAAGCAAGTGATTACTGGAACCAAGTAGATGTATATGTAGGCGGCACCGAACATGCTGTGGGGCATTTGTTGTACAGCCGCATGTGGACGAAAGTATTGTACGACTTGGGTTATATAAGTTTTGATGAGCCGTTTAAGAAGTTGGTAAATCAGGGGATGATAACTGGTTGTTCCTATTTTATAAACCTTATTTCAGCTTATGAAGAACCGATAGAAGTTAACATATTTAATAACTCAAATAAACCCATTATTAGAAAAAGCAGCGGAAATTTATTGTATGCAAGTGCAGATTTCGAGATTCCAGAAATGACTAGAAGTATTATACATAAAGAGAAAACATACTTTAATGTAAGTTTTATTATGAAGCATCGCTTAAAAAACATTCAAGAATATATTGAAAACAGTAATCTTGGAGGTTATAGATTACCAAAAAATAACTTGGAAAAATACTTAGCAAAAGTGGGAGAGGAATATGCTGAGTTTAAATTAGAAGATGTAATTTTTGATGAAAATCTAAGAAGCATAACTGGTGAAGAAGTTTTAGTAGTAGAAATGCAGGTTGAAAAAATGAGTAAAAGTAAACACAACACTATAAACCCCGATGAACTTTGCAATAAATACGGCGCCGATACTTTTCGCATGAGTTCTAACTCCAAGTGCAACACTGCAAGCCCTGAAGGGTTACGGTGTTGCCTTGCGAACAAGATCCTATAGACACATGAGTGCCGAAGAGCGTGAAACGTTGCGTCTGGGTCTGGCCCGCGGTCATTCGTTGCGGACGATGGCGTTGGTATTGGGGCGTGCCCCCAGCACCGTGAGCCGCGAGTCGGCCCGCA
>JANXXM010000133.1 GCA_025350645.1 Ferruginibacter sp. | reverse complement strand
TGGAGCCTACGCAGCTCCGGTATGGGTTGTGTTACTGTTATCTGCAAAGGATATGCCATTATATATTTATTTAGTAGTCCAAAGTTAAAACAAAAAATCCAATAACCAAATATTGGACTACATTTTATTTATAATTGGTATTATACTTTAAAAGAAAACTAATGTAATTTTGTAAATCTCTTTTAAATAAAAAATGCCCGAAGATTTCGGGCATTTTAATTTGTTTTAATAAACACTGCTTCTTTTATCAATTATGTCTGATTGTTTTTTCAAAGCTTCAAACCAATTGGCAGACTGCTGGCGAATTTTCTGTAACCCTACATCTTTTTGCTGCAACTGAGCTTCGGAGCTTGGGTCTGGTTTATTTTGTATACTGTTTGTTTTTATTACATAAACGCCGCTTGTTCCTTCTATGGGAGCACTTGCTTTTGCAAGGTTTTCTTTGTTAAATGCTGCACCAATTATTTTATATTCTACTCCCAGGCCATTTATTATTTGTGCTGCCATAGTAATAGAAGAATCTGCTCCTGCTGTCATAATTGTTTTACTATATGCAGTTGCGGCGTTTTCCAATGTTGAAGCTACTCCTATTTTTGCAACTATAATTGCAGCTTTTTTCTGGTTTCTTATAACTGCTTCAGATCCTTTGCGGGCAAGCGTAGCATCCTGTGTTCCTTCTGCATATATATTATTTACTGTGGCTACTACAAAATCTTCTCCTATAGAAAAAGGTTCGCTCACTTGTCCTTTTTTAGCTCCAAATGCCCATTTTATTAGGCTCCTGGCTTGCTGCATATTTCCAATAGCAAAATCATTTTCTTTAATTATAGCCGGGTTCACAATTATACTTTTCCCTATTGTTTTTAAATATGTTTCTAAAGATGCTGCATCTTTTTGTGCGGCAGCTTTTGTAGATGCAAGGCTTGCTTCTCCAACTGTAGCATCACTTGCATTAATTTCTTTTCCTATAAATGCTATCTTATAAGCGGGCTTCATTGCCGTTTGGCTCACTACTTCTATAACATGATAACCAAATTGCGTTTTTACCACTCCTCTTGTACCTGCTGTTTTTGAAAATGCAAATTCATTAAACTCTGGTACCATTTGGCCATATCCAAAACTACCCAAGTCGCCACCTTTTTCTTTACTGCCTTGGTCTGTTGAATACTGTTTAGCTAAGGCCGCAAAATCACTACCATTGTTCACCATGTTTAAAATACTATCAGCAAGTTTTTTTGCAGTAGCATCTTCCATTATAGATTTACCTGTTTGTGGGTCATTGGTGCCTATCAGTATATGTTTCGCTTTTACGCTATCTGGCATCATTTTGGTGCCGGTTACTTTTGCTATTACATAATTTTTTCCATCAACGTATGGTCCTACAACAGTTCCAATCTGTTCTTTTATAATTGTATCGGTAAAAATGGAGTTTATTTTAGCCTTAGGTAAAAAATCATCAACAAAATCTATTGTGCTTGTATTACGTCCTACAAATGATTTTGAATTAGTATCTGCTGCAAAGGTTACTTTTAATTCCTCTACACTTTTTTTAACTCTTGCACTATCTACTGCAGTTGGCAACTGGCTAAAAGTTACATAAGAAATAGTTCTTCCTGCTTCCTGTTTGAATAAATCTTTATGTTTGGCTACATATCCTGTAATATCGGCATCACTTACTGTTACCGTGCTGTCAGATATTTCTGTATAAGGTATAGCTACGTAAGAAATATTAGCAAATGTTTTTCCTTCAGTTGCATCTCTTTCTTTCATCCAACCGGGATAATAGGCTGCTGCACTAATAAGTCCGCTATATTTTGCTACAGCATTGCTAAGTCTTAGTGGTTCCAGTATCGAAGCATCTATCATTTCCCGTTGATCTCCTTTTGCTTTCTTTATATTATTATATGCTTCTAAAGCTTTTGTCATATCCAATTTACCATCTGCTCCTATCAAACTTCTTTCCTGCATTAATGGGTTGGTCTGGTCATTACTAAGCAACAAGGCCTTGGTTTCTGTAGAAGTAATATTTATACCTAATTTTTCTGCTTCTTTGTAAAATATATTTTCTGCAACAATCTGGTTCCAGAGTTGATCTCTTATTTGGTCTATTCTTGCACCACTCGGTTGTTGTCCACTTTTTCCAGCTTCAATATCCTGCATTTGTTTTTCTCTTTTAATAAACTCCTGCCTGCTAATATTTTGTCCGTTTACCTTTCCTATTTTATCATTGGAACCTCCAAATATACCTCCGCCGCTGCCTGGTTTTGCATCCATCAAAATAAAACCAATAAGGCTTATAGCAATTACTATAATAATAATAGCAGCACCTTTCTCCCTAATACTCTGAATAATTTGCATTTCTCTTTAAGATTAATTTTGGTCGCAAAAATAGGGTAAATACATGTATTAACAAATTGTAGCTAAAAGCGCATAACTGCTTATCCCAAACCTGGTAAATTGTTCTTAAATGAGATATTATTCTTTAAAAAGTTTAATTGCCAAAATATTTTATACTCTATTTAAAATTGTATAAATTAATATCTTTTATTCAACTTAAAATCAATCTCTGCCAGCATTTAAGCCCCTTATCCACACTATTTGTGTAAAACACTTATTATTTGTCAATATCTCATACTTTCTTTACCACATAATATGGAGATGAAGTGGGTAAATACATTGTTTTTTATCCGTTTCCCTAATTTTGCTTTTTTACAGCCATTTTACAGCCATTTCTTTAACACTTATAATAAAAAAATATCGCATTTTATTATCCCCCTGCTTTTTTATTAACCTATGTGTATTATAAAAAAGTTACGTAAACGCAAACACAACAATAACGTTATTATCAGCCTTAAAATAGTAATTTTAAAAAATGTTATTTTATTGTGGATAATAGTGGATAAAACAAATAATTTATTTTTACATCAAAAGAAAATTATCATCTTCCCACAAATTAACACCCCTAATAATAATAGAAGATTATATAAATAATAAGTATTAATACATACTATGGCAGATATACACACAGACGATGATTACAAAAAAATTATTTTACAAAAAGGTTTTTTAGATTTTTCTGTCAACCCTTCTCTTGATCTTTTTGCAGAAATAGAAAAATTAAAAAAAGAAAAGAATGCTATTGTGTTGGCGCATTACTATCAGGAACCAGATATACAGGATATTGCTGATTTTATAGGTGATAGTCTTGGACTAGCGCAAAAAGCACAAAGCACCACTGCAGATATAATTGTTTTTGCTGGTGTGCATTTTATGGCAGAAACTGCAAAAATTCTTAATCCCCATAAAAAGGTATTATTGCCAGATCTTAATGCTGGCTGCTCTTTAAGTGATAGTGCACCTCCTGCATTATTTAAATTATTCCGGGATAAACATCCGCAGCACGTGGTGATAACTTATATAAATTGTAGTGCAGGTATGAAAGCTCTAAGTGACATTATTTGTACCAGCAGCAATGCCCAGGCAATTGTAGAAAGTTTACCAGCAGATCAAAAAATTATTTTTGCACCAGATAAAAATCTTGGTGCATGGATAAATAAACAAACAGGCAGAAATATGCTGTTATGGAATGGTGCCTGCATGGTGCATGAAATATTTAGTATGGAAAAAATAATTAAATTAAAAGTGCGCCATCCCAATGCTAAGGTTATTGCGCACCCGGAATGCGAAGCCCCGGTACTAGCCCTTGCAGATTATATTGGAAGCACTACTGGTATTTTAAAATATGCGGAAAAAAACGAGGCTAAGGAATTTATAGTCGTTACAGAAAGTGGCATTCTACATCAAATGCAAAAAACTAATCCTGCAAAAACATTTATTCCCGCACCACCAAATAATACCTGTGCCTGTAATGATTGCCCCTACATGAAGTTAAACACACTGGAAAAATTATATCTCTGTATGAAATTTGAATTACCAGAAATTAACATGAAAAATGAGCTGATTAATGCTGCAAAAAAGCCAATAGAGAGAATGTTGGAAATTAGTGCATCACTGCATTTATAATATTTGTACAAAAATTATTCTGTCATTATATCACCCTGTACCCGCTTTTTAGAAGATTAATTAATTATTATTTAGTCGTTTTTCATAAATTTACAAATACAATAAACTTCCTCCTATGGCTATTCCATCAGTAGATCTTTCAGATTTTATAAATGGTAACCCTGTAAAAAAAAATGAGTTTGTACAGCAACTGGGTAATGCTTATGAAACAGTTGGTTTTGTAGCAGTAAAAAATCATGGCGTGCCAGATGAGCTTATTTCAGATTTATACAAGTATGTTCAACAATTTTTTTCATTACCACTCGAACAAAAAAAGAACTACGAAATAGCAGGTTTAGCCGGCCAGCGAGGTTACACCAGTTTTGGAAAAGAACATGCAAAAGGCAGTGATGCGCCCGACCTTAAAGAATTTTTTCAATATGGCCAGGTTCCCAGAGATAATTTTAAAGAAGAAGAATATCCACCAAATGTAAAAGTAGATCAGCTACCCATTTTTAATACAACATTTGATAATGCTTACCGGGCATTTGAAAAATCCGGTAAAGCTTTGTTACAAGCCATTGCTTTATATCTCGGATTAGATGAATTTTATTTTGATGATTACGTTCATAACGGCAATTCTATTTTAAGAGCAATTCATTATCCTCCCATAGTTACAGAACCAAAGAGTGCTATTCGTGCAGAACAGCACGAAGACATCAATTTAATAACCTTATTGGTAGGTGCATCAGCAGATGGGTTAGAAATACTTACAAAGCAGGGAGAATGGGTTCCTGTGACATCCTTGCCAGACCAAATTGTAGTAAATGTTGGAGATATGCTGCAGCGTTTTACCAATAACAAGCTATGTAGTACCACACACCGGGTAGTAAATCCAAAAAGAGAGTTGTGGCATACCAGTCGTTTTTCTATTCCTTTCTTTTTACATCCACGCAGTAGTATGAGTTTGCAGTGTTTGGATACCTGTATAGATAGTAGCTACCCAAAAGCTTATGAAGATGCCAGTGCTGGTGAATATCTGGATGAGCGCCTTAGAGAAATTGGTTTAAAAAAATAAAATAATTGTAAAATTAAAAAGCTGTCTTTAAGAAGACAGCTTTTTAATTTACTGGATTTTATAAAATAAATTTATATTTGAAATACACTTTATTTTATTGACTTTATTTAGACATATACCATTTCTCAAAACTGTTTTTTTACATAGCCTTACTGCATTTGGCGGACCACAAGGTCATATAGGTATGATGTTGAAAACTTTTGTTCATAAATATCACTATATTAGTGAGGAGGAATTAATAGAATATAATTCTTTTTGCCAAATTTTACCTGGTGCTTCCAGTACACAAACCCTTACCCTTATTGGGTATAAAAGAGGTGGTGTATCTTTGGCAATTCTTACACTCCTTATATGGATTTTGCCCGCAAGTATAATTATGGGTGCGCTATCTTTTTTACTAACGGAATACCCTGCACATAATTTTACAAATGATCTTTTTCAATACATACAACCTATGGCAATAGGTTTTTTGGTTTATGCCTGTGTAAGGGCTTTTAATATTTCTGTAAATAATTTTATAACTAGTGCAGTAATGGGTATAGCATTAATTGTAACTTTTATTTTCTTTAAGACACCCTGGATCTTTCCTATTCTTATTGTAACTGGAGGTATTACCACGAGCTTTAGCAGTAAACGTTTTCCTGAGAAAGAAAAAATTAAACCCAGGCAAATTAAATGGGGTAATATATGGCTCTTTGCTTTGATATTTATTATTGCCGGAATTTTATCAGAAACTGCCCGTAAGCAAAATTGGGAAAATAGAAAAGCATTTAATCTTTTTGAAAATTTTTACAGATTTGGCAGTTTCGTTTTCGGAGGAGGAGATGTTTTATTACCTATGATGCTGGATCAATATGTAGAGCGGCCTGTAGCACCAAAAGTAGCTGTTAGAAACCCTCATGCAATAAAAATAGACAGGGAAGATTTACTAACTGGTTATGGATTTGTTAGGGCAATACCAGGTCCTGTTTTTTCTGTTGCATCATTTACCGGAGGTATGGCAATGAAAAAAGAAGGTGCGGTTAATCAGTTATTAGGTTGTATTATAGGAACAGTTGCAATTTTTTTGCCTAGTGCTTTACTGGTATTATTCTTTTTCCCCGTATGGCAATATCTAAAAAAGTTTGTTGCAGTATATAGGGCATTAGAAGGAATAAATGCAGTAGTTGTAGGTGTTATGGGTGCGGCTATTTGCTATTTGCTGTCTACAGCTCATCTACAGCTTCTTTCTTTAGAAGGAGTAATAAATGTAGCAGTTATATGCTGTACGTTTTTGACACTAAAATTTACAAATATACCAGCACCCTTTGTTGTATTAGCCTGCATTTTGCTCGGTTGGGTTTTCTAATAAAGATTGATAATAACCGTTTGTATCAATTTCTGTCATAACTGCATCTGTAACGAGGTAACGAATAGATTTTTTATCCTTAATATTCTTTCTTATTAATGTTGAGGAGATTTCTATTAATGGGGCATTTATTTCATTTACCAAACCTTGATATTTTTTTGC
>JANXXM010000129.1 GCA_025350645.1 Ferruginibacter sp. | reverse complement strand
GCAAAAAACCATGCTTCAATTTGTTGTACAGCTATAATAACAATTATGTCATCAGGCGCATTTATTCTCTCTTTTGTTTTAGTTATACATTTATCAGCATCTAAATCTGTAAGAATAAATATTTTCTGAGCACCGTCCTCTTTTAAAATTTCAATGAATGGCTGTATATTTTTAGGTAATAAATTTCCGTTCCCTGTGGCGTCAATTGCATTTACCAGGGCAAGGTTGTTATTTAAAAGAAATTTTTGAAAATTTTCTGACTGTATAATAATCTTTTCTGTTTCCCCTTCGCAAATAAATCCAATTTTTACCATGGCACTCCTCCTCCCAAACTATTGGTAAGCCAAGCTTCATCCATTGGTAAGCCATGCATATTTTTGTCTTTCAACTGTCTAGCATCAGTGATACCCTCTTTTTTATTTACAATAATTATTTCTTCCGGTTTTAGTAAATTCACTATTGTTTGGGAGTGTGTATTGAGCCAGATACAATGTCCTTTGTCTGCACATTGTTGTCTGAAAAACTTAACGAGTTCTTTTACAGCATAAGGATTTAAACCATTCTCTGGTTCTTCAATGCACAAAAACTGAGGTTCATCTGTTTGATAAATAGCAGTAAGTAAACAAAGAATATTATAAGTTCCATCAGAAATTAAATTTTTTGCAAATGGCTTTTCATATTCAGCTTCGTAAAACTGTATAACCGATTTTCCGCTTAAATCTTTCTCCATTTTTATATCTGAAAAACCTGGTCTCAATAAATCCATCCACTCTTTTATTTCCAACGCTTTTAATGGTTCATCTAAAATTCTTTTTAAAACATTTTCGAGGTTATCACAATTAAAATTTAATTTCTTATCGGAGTTGGAAAGGTTTAGTTTGTTTGCTTCTTTGGAGGTGATAAATATTCGAGAGAAGTTTTTTATAAATTGTCTATAGAATTCTCCTTCTTCTCTGTCTTTTGCAACACTATCTTTTATTTCGTTTAGTTCATAATCGTAAACATTTTTAGACGGTCTTTTCATCACAGAAAATCCTCCAGAAAATCCTTTTAAATCCATTGATATATCCTTGTCTATATTATTGGAATTGGTAAAATTTTGATAGCCACCAAAAAGTTCATCAGTACTTTCCCAATTGTTGAATGATTTAAAAGTCATATACTCCAACGCTTCAAAAATATTACTCTTTCCCACACCATTTGCTCCTACAAAAACTGAAAATGCATTAGGTTCAATCAATTTAAAATTGAGTAACGATTTAAAATTATCTAATTCTATACTTTTAATTTTCACCTAGTAAAGTTAAAATAATTTTTCTTTTGGGAGATGTTGATTTATTTATTAAATAACTTTTATAAATTTTACATCTTCATTCCACTTTTCTCCCTACTTTTATTTTCTAAACTTTTTACACATGGCTTTACACATGACGGATGACCCCGATGGACAAAATGATTATGTAGATGATAACAGTGGCGGCGGTGGTGGCGGTGGCGGCGGTTTTAATGCAGGCGGACTCATTAGTTTTTTACCCCTGCTTTTTGGTTTGTTTCGTGGCAGAGGAGGAAATAACAGCGATGGAACGCCTAATAAAGGTTGCGGTGGAAGGGGCATTATCATTTTATTGGTAGTGGCAGTGGCTGCATATTTTTTATTTTTTAAAAATGGCTGCAACATGCTTTCTGGCAACAACACTGGCAGTGGCAGCAACAATACTACTTTTTCTAAAAGTGGTTATGATTTTGATGCTAACCAAACCAAAAAAGCACAGGTATATGAAGGGCTGGAAGATGATAAAAATAAAAACCCCTTACCGGAAGCAGTATCACTTGCAGCATTTGCACCAGATAGAAAAAACCAGGGCAAGCAGGGAAGTTGTGTTGCTTGGAGCAGCGCCTATGCAGCACGTTCTATTTTAGAAGCGGCAAGCAGCAGGCAAGATCCTAATGCAGTGGCATATAGCCCTGCGTTTTTATACAATAATATTGCGTTGGAAGATTGCCAGGGGTCTTATATACAAAAAGCAATGGAATTTATGCAGGCCAATGGCGCCGTGCATTACAAAGATTTTCAGTATGATGAAAATGATTGCAGCAAGCAGGCAAACGGCACATTGCAACAACAGGCTACGCAAAATAAAATACATGGTTTTCACCGGCTTACAGAAACTGAAGATGTAAACGGAATTAATATTCGTGCCATAAAAGAACACCTTGCAAAAGATGCACCAGTGGTAATTGGGATGATGGTGGGTGGCACTTTTATGCAGGATATGATGGGGCAAAAAGTATGGCACCCCACAGGCAACGACCAGGATATGACAGGCTTTGGTGGCCACGCCATGTGTGTGATAGGCTATGATGACAGAGTGGAAGGTGGTGCATTTCAGTTAATGAATAGCTGGGGCCCGGAGTGGGGGCAAAACGGTATTGCTTATGTGCGCTACGGCGATTTTAAAACATTTGTAAGAGAAGCTTACGGGCTGGATCCGTTACCAAAAACAGGTGCTGCACTAAATGTAGCATTTGAATGTACTGTGGGTTTGTTTAACCCCGATACAAGAACACAAGTGCCACTCAAATTATCTGCAAGCAATGTTTTTAAAACAGTTGCTCCTATAAAAAAAGGCTCTCGCTTTAAGATAGAAATAAAAAATGCGGTAGAGTGTTATATTTATATTTTTACCCCTGCCGATGATGCTACAAAAAGCGTTGTACTCTTTCCGTATAAGCCTATACACTCTGCATACTGCGGCATTACTGGTTATAGATTATTTCCAAGAAAAGAATCTATAACTGCAGACCAGGTGGGCAATAAAGATTTGATGGGTGTGGTGGTAAGCAAACAGCAACTGGATTACAATGCCATAAATGCTGCAATAAATGCAAGCAGTAAAATGGATTTTGCAGGCAAATTAAATGATGCAGTGGCCGCAAATGCAATTACCAATGTAAGTTTTGGCAGCGGTGCAAACGGCAGTATATATTTTAAAAGTGCAGGCGATAGCAAAAGTGTAGTAGCATGTGTGGTGGAGATTGATAAACAATAGTTGAATTAATAATTGAATAATTTAAAATGAAAAAAATATTTTTTATAGCAGCGATTCTACTTGTTTCGCAAATAACTTTTGCACAGGAAACAAAATTGTATAACCCCGCAGCAAATGCACAAACGGATATTGCTGCAGCAATAAAAAAAGCTAAGGCAGAGCATAAATTTGTTTTAATACAGGCAGGCGGCAACTGGTGCAAATGGTGTATAGAATTTGCAAGGTTTGCAAAGGCAGATCATGCGATAGATTCCGTAATAAGTGCATCATACGTTTGGTATCATTTAAACTATAGCAAGGAAAATGAAAACAAAGCAATGTTCTCCAAACTGCAGTGGCCACAGCGTTTTGGCTATCCTGTATTTATAATTTTAAATGAAAAAGGGGAAAGACTACATACGCAGGCAAGCGAATATTTAGAAGATGGCAAGAGCAGTTATAACCAGCAAAAAGTACAAACCTTTTTAGAAATGTGGAGTCCCAGGGTTTTAAATCCGCACATGTGGGGGGACAAATAAAAACAATACTTGTACAAAAATGCCGCTTTGAAAAAAGGGGCATTTTTATTTTATTAAAATAATTTTAGGGTTTTAAAAGATAAAAAAATGTTTAATAAATTTATTGAGCTTATAAATAATCCGATAAAATTTCGTTTTTTTTTACTTACAAAATTGCCTGCTGCATTTTTTAGCGGTGTACAGGTAAAATTTGTAGATGAAGAAAAATGTATTGCAGTAATACCGTACAAATGGTTTTCTACAAATCCTTTTCGCAGCACTTATTTTGCTTGCCTTGCTATGGCTGCAGAATTGAGTACCGGTGTATTGGCTATGGGGCACACTTACAAACAAGACCCTGCGGTGAGTATGCTTGTGCTTAAGATAGAAGGAACTTTTTTAAAAAAAGCTACGGGTATTACTGCTTTTACCTGCAATGATGGCAGCAAAATAAAAGCTGCAGTGCAGGAGGCCATAACATCAGGAAAAGGAACATCATTTACTGCTTATAGCCAGGGAGAAAATAAAGAGGGAGAAACGGTGGCAGCATTTAATATAACCTGGTCTTTTAAAACCAGAATTTCTTAATGTGGCTGGGTGATAGACTGCTTGTTTTTAAATGTGTAAATTGCATCCTGTTTAAAAAATAGACAGAAAAAATATTGATGAAATAAGTTTTTAGGTAGTGTTATGTTAAGTGTAAAAGGTAACGGTTTAATCAGAAAATGGTGAATTTGATCATTCTACATTAACAATTTATACTCGGCTTACCCCAATATAATAACCGCAAATAATAGTTATTTTATCCTTTGAAAATAGCGTCAATATTCATGTATAAGATATTTTATGGCAAAAGAACTTCACAAACAATTGGCATTAGAATATCACTCCAAAGGCCGACCAGGCAAAATTGAAGTGGTGCCCACAAAAGAAGCAAAAACGCAAAGAGACCTTTCCCTTGCATACTCCCCGGGCGTGGCAGAGCCCTGTAAAGAAATAGCTAAAAACCCTGATGATGTTTTTAAATATACTGCCAAAGGAAACCTGGTAGGTGTTATAACTAATGGTACTGCGGTGCTGGGACTGGGTAATATAGGCCCTGCGGCCAGCAAACCTGTAATGGAAGGCAAGGGCGTATTGTTTAAAATATTTGCAGACATTGATGTATTTGATATTGAAATTAACGAAACAGACCCTGTAAAATTTGTTGAAATCGTAAAATCGCTGGAGCCTACATTTGGCGGTATTAACCTGGAGGATATTAAAGCACCGGAGTGTTTTTATATAGAGCAGGAATTGAAAAAGCAATGCAATATTCCTGTAATGCACGATGACCAGCATGGTACAGCCATTATATCATCCGCAGCATTATTGAATGCATTGGAAATTCAAAAGAAAAAAATTGAAAAAGTAAATTTTGTGGTAAATGGTGCCGGTGCTGCAGCCGTTGCCTGTATGAAGCTATACGTTTCGCTGGGTGCAAAGCCAGCAAACTTTATGGTGTTTGATATAGATGGTATTTTGCACAACGGCCGTACAGATATTGAGGAAGTAAAACTACCTTTTACGGTAGATAAAAAATATGCGGAATGGGATCTTGCCAGGGCTATGAAAGATGCTGACGTATTTTTAGGATTAAGCGTGGGCAACGTGGTAAGTGCGGATATGGTAAGATCTATGGCAAAAAACCCCATTGTTTTTGCTATGGCAAATCCTGACCCGGAAATAATGTACGATGTGGCAAAAGCATCCAGAAAAGATCTTATTATGGCCACAGGCCGAACAGATACGCCCAACCAGGTAAACAATGTACTGGGTTTTCCCTATATATTTCGTGGCGCATTAGATGTAAGAGCCACCAGCATAAACGAAGCCATGAAACTAGCTGCAGTAAAGGCTTTGGCAGAACTTGCAAAAACCCCGGTACCGGATATTGTGAACCTTGCTTACAATGAAAAAACATTAAATTTTGGAGAAGATTATATTATACCAAAACCTGTAGACCCCCGCTTGCTAAGTACAGTGGCGCCTGCCGTAGCTAAAGCCGCTATAGAAAGTGGTGTGGCCAGAACAATCATAACAGACTGGGATGCGTACAAAATAGAATTGGATAAACGGCTGGGATTAGATAATCAACTAAGCAGGGTAATTGGCAACAAGGCAAGGCAAGATCCTAAACGGGTAGTATTTGCAGATGCAGAAAATGCTAAAATACTAAAAACAGCGCAACTGGTTTTAGAAGAAAAAGTAGGTTTCCCTATTTTGCTGGGCAATGAAAAAAAGATACGGCAAATAGCAGAGGCAAATTCTGTAGACCTTGAAGGGATGCCTATTATAGACCCAAAAGAAGATGATACCGAAGAAATGCGAAAAAGTTTTGGCGAAATATTTTTTGAGAAAAGGCACAGAAAAGGGGTGAACAGATACGAGGCCAGTAAAGCTATGAAAGAGCGCAACCACTTTGGCTGTATGATGGTGGAAACCGGCGTGGCAGATTGTATGATAAGCGGACTAAGCAGAAATTATCCTGATACTATAAAACCTGCTTTACAAATAATAGGTACCGAACCCGATGTGAAAAAAATTGCAGGCATGTATATGCTCTTTACCAAACGTGGCCCGCTGTTTTTAGCAGACACCACCGTAAACTTTAACCCCACGGCAGAAGAACTGGCAGAAATAACTTTTTTAGTAGCCAGGGAAGTAAAACAATTTAATATTATACCAAGGATAGCTATGCTTTCCTATTCTAACTTTGGCAGCAGCGATTCGCCGGAGGCAAGGCTGGTAAGAGAGGCACGTGAAATAGTAAAAGCAAAAGATCCCTCGCTGATATGCGATGGAGAAATGCAGGGAATACTGGCATTTAATAAAGAGATTTTAAAAGATAATTATCCTTTTACAGAATTGGTAAACGGGGAAGTAAATACGCTGATTTTCCCCAACCTTGCAGCGGGTAATATTGCTTACAATTTATTGCAGGAAGTAGGCGGTGCAGATAGTATTGGCCCTATTTTGCTCGGTTTAAATAAACCGGTGCATGTGCTGCAACTGGGCAGCAGTATTCGCAGTATATATAACATGGTAGTAATAGCAGTAGTAGATGCACAATCTAAAAGTAAGAAAACAGGAGCAACGGTGGCAGCCACGCAAGATGATATTAAGAAGAGTAAATGGTGGCGAAGCAAAACAAAAACTTCGGCATAATTAGTGGTTATTACAACAAAAAACGGGATAATAAGAATGCAAAATTTATAACCATAAGATAGATTTTTTTGTTTTTGCCGTTCTTGGGTAAATACTTTATTAAATAGATTTATAGATGTTTTTTAAAATGCAGGTAGTAATAATTAGTTTTGAAAAAGAAGCGATTATTTTAGGATGGTTAGCTATGTATACTATGATGAATAAATTATTTAAAGTATTTTTAAATGCCGCAGATAAAAGTACAAAAAAGCATCTACAGTACAGCATGGCAGGGATAGCAGCGAATGCCGCTGCCCTTGAGCGGCAGCAGCGGATAGCCCGTATATGAAGTACAATAAACAACAAAGGCTTACGCCCCAATGCAAATAAAATATAAAATACCTTTGGCAATAAACAAAATAATAAAAGGGCTAACCAAATAATATTAAATGAATTTTTTTACACACCTGGGCCGCTACACACTTATGCTAAAGGGCATGGTAGCCAAACCTGAGAATGCAAAAGTTTATTGGAAAGAATTTATGGTGCAATGCAATGATATTGGCATTGGGTCTATAGGAATTGTTTCTATTGTTTCATTGTTTATGGGTGCAGTAAGTGCCGTGCAAACTGCCTACCAGTTAGTAAGCCCTCTTATCCCGCCTAGTACCATAGCACAAATTGTGAGGGATACTGTAATTCTTGAATTTTCGCCCACGCTGGTGTGTATTGTACTGGCAGGAGTGGTGGGCAGTAAAATAGCCAGCGAGCTGGGCAATATGCGGGTAAGCGAGCAAATTGATGCTTTGGAAATAATGGGCATTAACACAAAAACATATTTAGTATTGCCTAAAATAGCCGCAGCGTTATTAATGATACCCTTACTGGTATGTATTTCTATGGTATTGGGCATATTGGGCGGCAGGTTTGCAGGAAGTGCATCAGGTATATTATCGACTGATACTTTTGACAGAGGCCTGATGCAAAACTTTACCGGTTTTAATGTTTGGTTTGCTTTAATAAAAGCATACACATTTGCATTTATCATTAGCTCTATACCTGCATACTACGGTTATTATGTGCAGGGTGGCGCTTTGGAAATTGGCAGATCCAGTACAAAATCTGTAGTGGTAAGTTGTATCATGATACTGCTATCGGATTATGTGCTTGCTGCATTACTGTTATAAAAGAAGTATGAAAAATAAATTAATTTTCTTCTTATTTGCAGTAATGCTGGTTGCCAACCTGTATATTTTTTTGCACAGGGAGGAGTATGTTTTTAAAAAACAATTTTCATACACAGATCTTTATCCACGAGTATCTGCTACAGCAATAAAAAATACCGAAAAAATTAATGACAGTACCCTTCGTTTTAATTTATTGAACCCCTTACCTGCACCGGTTAAATGGTATATTGTACAGCATCAAAAAACAGATTCGCAAACGGCTGCTAACCCAACATTATTATTACAAAAAGACATTTGCAGTTATAATGTTTTTTCTCCTGTATATAAGGATAGCATTAGGCTTCGCATAGAATATATTTCTGCAAAAGAAAATGGCGGAACCTCCTTTATTGGAAAATACAAATCTACAGAATGCCAAATAACTCCGCAGGAAATAATGGGAGAGGATTATACATTTGATAAAATAAATGCAGTGGAGCAGCAACAGGTAGCTGACGTTTTAAGAGATTCCATAAAAATAAATATAGCGCTGCCCTCTGCAAAAAAAGTACAGCAAATATTTATTTACCTGCACAAAAAATTATTTGCACAAAGAGGACAACCCGATGCTGCCACCCTAGAGTTAAATACATTTGAGCAGTATAAAGCTGCACTTGCAGGCAAAAAAATATGGTGTGGTATTTATGCAAATATTTTTACGATGTTCGTAGTAAAAGCAGGCATACCGTGCCGCTTTTTAGAAATGAAAAATGATTTTGGAAACATTGCAGGATCTACACATGAGGTATCGGAATATTTTTGTGCAGAAAAAACCCAGTGGGTGGCGGTAGATCTTATGTTTAATATTATACAAACCAGCAACGCAAATGGCAGCATTTTAAATACTGTAGAAGTAAAAAATACTGCGGCTTATGATAGCAGTGTAAAGGTATTGCAAGTACAGGGCGACAGCCTGGTGAGTAATGCTTTTTCAAAAATGGAATTGCCTTTTTTTGATTTTTATGGCCGAGATAAAGATTTATATTTATACAATACTACCGCAGCAAAATTTAATACTGGCATCTTTAAAAAAATTAAAAACCATATTACAAAAACTTATTGGTACGGTTGTTATTCTGATATAAGAATAGTGGAAAACTTGAAATTTTATATAAAACAGGCAGCGATAATTTTACTCATTATATTTAGTTTAGCCATGCTGATTATGCTACCAAAAAAATTAAAACAATCATGATAGAATTTAAAAACATAAAAAAACAATTTGAAGATAAAGTGGTGCTGGATGGGGTGAGCCATATAATGGAAACTGGTAAAACAAACCTTATTATAGGAACAAGTGGCAGTGGCAAAACCGTATTGCAAAAATGCCTGGTAGGCTTGCTGGAGCCCGACTCCGGTGAAATTATTTATGATGGAAAAAGTTTTACAGAAATGACGGAGGAAGAACGTAAAATTTTGAGAAGAGAAATTGGTATGTTGTTTCAGGGGTCTGCATTATTTGACAGTATGACGGTAGAGGAGAACATAAAATTCCCGCTGAATATGTTTACCAGCGATAGTAATTCGAAAAAAATACAACGGGTGAATGAAGTACTCGATAGGGTAAATTTAAAAGATGCCAACAAAAAGTATCCGGCAGAAATAAGTGGCGGTATGAAAAAAAGGGTAGGCATAGCCAGGGCTGTGGTGCTAAACCCCAAATATCTTTTTTGCGATGAGCCCAACTCCGGCCTGGATCCTGTAACCTCCATGGTTATTGATAAACTCATAAGAGATTTAACGCTGGAGTATAATATTACTACTATTATAAACACCCACGATATGAATAGCGTGATGGAAATAGGCGATAATATTTTATACATGGTACAGGGCAAAAAAGAATGGGCGGGCAACAGCAAAGACATTATTTTTAGCGACAACAAACAACTGAATGGATTTATTTTTGCATCGGAATTTTTGCAGGATGCAAAGAGTATGAGGATGATGGAAGCAGAAGGGGAAAAAAATAATACAAAAAAATAAAATTATTAATATAGGAATTTTTTTTACAATTTATTGTAGTCTAAAAATTTTTATATCAAAAGTTTAGAACATTTTTTCACCAACCCATAAAAGTTAATGTTGAAGGTTATCTTATTGTTATAATTTTGTTTTTTAACCATTAATAATTTTATGAGATACCAACAACTAATCAAAATTTTTGTGCTGGCATGTATAACTTTAATTAGTTATAATTTAAATGCACAGGTAACTACTGCCACCCTTAGCGGTAACGTTACAAATGCAGAAGGGAAAGCCCTTAGCGGTGCAACCGTAAAAATTTCTTACAGCAACGCAGGGATAAATAAAACTACTATTAGCCAAAGCAACGGCTCGTATGTAGTACCAAACCTTAGGGTAGGCGGTCCGTATACTGTAACCGTTTCCTACACAGGTTTTCAGGAAAAATTAGAATCAAATATTACATTGGAGTTAGGTCAAAATACTGCGGTAGATTTTAAATTGCAGGCCACTTCTGTAAATCTTTCCGAAGTTACTGTATCAGCAAAATCAAAAATATTTGATAACCAGCGTACTGGTGCATCTACAAACATAAGCTCTCGTCAAATTCGGCAGTTGCCTACTATTTCCAGGTCGGCAGATGATTTTACCAGACTTACACCCTCTGCTTCTGCCACTATAAACGGAACTTCTTTTGCAGGTAAAAACGGGCAGTAAAATAACTACTCTTTAGATGGTGCTGTCTTTAATAATCCTTTCGGGTTAGATGCACCAACACCCGGTGGGCAAACCAATTCTCAACCAGTATCGCTTGATGCCATAGACCAGATACAGGTAAACATTGCACCTTACGATGTAACACAGGCGGGCTTTACAGGTGCGGGTGTAAATACAGTAACTAAAAGTGGAACCAACACATTTGGAGGTACCGTTTATGGTTTTTACAGAAATGAAGGACTTACCGGTAAAAAAATAAATGGTAATAAAATAGTTGTTCCAAAACTGGATCAATACCAGGCTGGCTTTGCATTAAGCGGGGCTATTAAAAAAAATAAACTGTTTTATTTTGTAAATTTTGAAACCGAGCAGAGGCAGGATGCACCCACCGCTTTTGTTGGGCGAAATGCTGCCAACACAGGTAAAAGCAATGCATCAAGGGTATTGGAGCAGGATTTAATTGATGTAAGAACAATTCTTAAAAATAAATTTGGCTACGAAACCGGCGATTACCAAGGCTTTAATTATAAGCAAAAAAGCAGCAAATGGCTGGCAAAGGTAGATTGGGTTATTAATGACAATAACAGTCTTTCATTTACCTATAATGGTTTAGATGCATCAAAAGAAAAACCTGCTCACCCAAGCGCTATAGGCCGCCGCGGGCCTGACTTTACAACACTTCAATTTCGTAATTCCGGATATAGAATCAATAATAAATTACAATCTTTTGGTACAGAATTAAAATCAAATTTTGGTAGCAGGTTTGCCAATAAATTAAGATTGGTTTATACCACTTTTAGAGATAACCGAGATGCACTATCTACCCCCTTCCCAGTTGTAAATATTACCAAAAATAATGTTCGCTATATTATTGCAGGGCATGAGCCATTTTCTATAAATAATATTTTAAACCAGGATGCTTTTCAGGCAACAAATAATTTTACTTATATTTTACCTAAGCATACTATTACTGCTGGTGTGGCTTATGAGTCATTTAAATTTGCCAATTCATTTAACTTAACAGGATATGGCCCAGCGGTATTTAGCTCAGCAGATATAAAAACATTTAAAGATAGTGTACCTGTTAGCGGCGCTTATGTGTTTCGTGCATACCCGTTAGATCTAGATGTAGCTTATGCAAAAAACAGGGCTGCAGCAAACCAGTGGACTTTTTATTATTTAACTGTGGCGCAGGCATTGGTTTATTTACAAGACGAATTTAAAATTTCTAAAAATTTTAAATTAACGTATGGCTTAAGGTTAGATGCACCTTCCTACAGCAATGCAAGTTTTAAAAATCCAAACTTTAATGGCGACGGTACATTCAAAGGAACTTTTCAAGAAGGCTCACCAACCATCCCAAACAACGACCCGCAGGTTTTATTTGATGCCAATGGCAACAGGGTTAGTAATGGTGCGGGCAAAGATTTAGACAATACAAAATTTCCTACAAAGAAGCCGTTAATATCTCCACGTATTGGTTTTAACTGGGATGTAAATGGCGACAGAACTGCAGTACTGAGAGGTGGAACAGGTTTGTTTACAGGTCGCTTTCCTTTTGTATGGTTAGGCAACCAGCAAGCTAACCCTTACACCGGTTTTTACAATGCTACTGATAAAAATTTTCAATGGCCGCAGGTATGGAGAAACAATATTGGTTTTGATTATAAATTAAAAACAGGAACCATTATTTCTGCAGATGTAGCATATACAAAAGACAGAAGAGCCATGATGGTGCGTAATTATAATTTGGGTACTCCTACAGGTACGTTAAACTCTGGCACAGGCGATAACAGAAAAATTTACAAAGCTTCTGACAAAGGCACTGATGGCGCATTTACAACTAACAACACTTATGTTTTTACCAATGCAAAAAATACAGGCTACCAGTTTAATACCAGTTTGCAGGCGGTGCAGGCTTTTAAAAACGGATTATATTTACAGGCATCCTACAATTATTTAATAGCTAAAGACGCAAGTTCTATTTCTGCAGAAATATCTAGCGATGCATTTGACAGAAACCCCATTTTAAACAATGCAAATGAAGCTAGAAATTCTACTTCTTTATACGGCAACAAACATCGTTTTGTAATAGCAGGTATTAAGAAATTTGAATACGGTAAAGAAAAAATGTATGGCACTACGCTATCATTATTTAGTAGCTGGACCAGTGGCGACCGCTTTGCTTATGTATATGGTGGTGATATAAATAATGATGGAACCGGTACTAATGACTTATTATATGTACCTACCGATGCGGAAATAAATACGATGACATTTACAAACTATCTGGATGCATTGGGCGTAACACAATCACCGGCTATACAACAAGCCGCATTTAAAAATTACATTGAATCAGACAAATATTTAAGCAGCCACCGTGGGCAGTATACAGAAAAATATGCCGGCTCCACGCCATGGTTTGGCCAAATGGATATTAGAATTTTGCAAGACCTTAATTTTAAAAATGGTAATAAAAGAAATACAGTACAGTTTAGTATAGATATTCAAAACGTAGGCAACTTGTTAAACAGTAACTGGGGTGTAAGAAAATTGGCAACCAACGCTGGTTTTTACCAACCCATTTCGCTGGATGCAAATACGCCTTTTACTACAGCAGGCAAGCCACAGTTTAATTTTGATCCATCTACCAAAAGTACGTTTACTGCAAGCCCGGATTTAATTTCCAGGTGGCAAATGCAGTTTGGGTTAAGGTATATTTTTTAAGAAATAAAATGCTAGTAAAAGAATCCCGTTCTTGTTTTAAGAGCGGGATTTTTTTTGGATAGTATCAATTTTTTCGAAAAATAAAGACAATTTTTAAATACAGTTTCAAGCAAATATTTATTTCTCCACAAATACAATTAGATGAAGATCCCGTTATACAAAATCTACAAATTATAAATTAGTCGGGCTTCTTTTTATAGTAGTGATGCCCATATACAAACAAAATTTTCGCTATAATTTTATACGCTTATTAAATATATTTTTTTGTTTAAATTAATTTACAAATATTCTCCTCCATTGCTATCTATATTTCAGAATTTTAAGCGGTTGTTTATTCCTTCTATCTGCCGACCAAACAACAATCAGAATTCTATCTATTTTATAAAGAGCAATAAAGATTACCGTATTTTTAAAATATTATCCAACTCATTTTACTCCATTATTTACCAAATATTTTTTATCAAAAAAACATTTGCTGTTTTCCCTTTTTTAAATGTAAAGTTTTGATTAGGTTTTTATTTTTTATAATTAATGTTATCGGTTTGGTGGTTTCTGTTTCTATTGCATATTTATTGGGGATAATATTTTTAAAGAGTAATGAAACTTTTGCTTTTCCACAAAACAAATGTTTCATTCCATGAGTATCATTCCTGGTAATATTCCAGTAAATAGTATTTTCGACGGCATTTACTTTTACTCCAAGAATATTTTCTATCAACAAAGTAATAGGCCCGCAGCCGGTCCAGCCTACAAAATTTTTTCTCACCAAATCTTTTCCTCCTTCATTGGTGGCGGGCAAATTAAAGTCGGGTGAGTAGGCTTCCCATAGTGTACCGGTGTTTTTATACACTGCATATAATCCATTTAAGTATCGCTCTGTAGCCTTGTAAGCAAATTCATTGTAGCCATAATTTTCCAGCCCTTTTATAACCATATAATTTGTGGGCGCCCATATACCACCCAGCCAGTATTCGCCGGCAGGGTTATAGTTTTTTTGGTTAGCAGCCAAACTAGGAAAAATATTTTTTCGCCAAAAACTTGCCGTGTCTTTTAAATGTGCAACCAATTTTTCCTGTTGATTTTTATGGGTAATTTTTGCAAGCAATGGCCAAAAACCAGCAATGGTTTTCCATTTTATTTGCTCGCCCTTTTCGTTGATATCATAATACATTCCATCAGTTTCGTTCCACATCCATTTATTTATTAATGTAGCAATAGCATTTGCTTTTGAGATATATAATTTTTCTTTTTGCAGCAGTTTTAATTCTTTACACATAAAGGCAAGATTTTTATATTGCAATACCATTTGGCTGCTAATGTCTATCCAGCCATGTTCAGAAAAACTGCTGTGCAAGCCTGCTCTGCCTTCATCTCTTGGTGTGTTATCCATGCCAGATGCCTGCCCGTTTGTCCAATATAATTGGTGAGGAGTGTTAGTACATTTTCTGTTTTTCTCAATCCATTCAATGTATTTTTCTAACACGGGCAGTACCATTGCAAACCGAGATTTATCGCCAGTTAAATTAAATGTTTCTACTTCTGCCCAGCTAAAAAGCGGTGGGTTTAATGTTCTCGCAAAATGTTCTCCCCCACCCCATTCATGGTCTTTGCCTTCTGCTTCGGTAATTACCCGCCATATTAATCCATCATTATGCTGCCTGCAATAAAAATTATCCAGCGATTGTATAGCAGGGAAAATAGTGTGACAATACTTTGTAAACATCATCATAAACTCGGTATCCCACTGAAAAATATATTCATTAAATGCTTCGTCAATAAAATTTGAAACAAGCGGGGATCCCTCTGGTGGCTGTTTAAAATTGGAGAATGCTATCTCCCATGCTTTCCAATACATGCTTACCCAACCGGTATCATTTGTGAGTATTGGTATAGGCAATTTATTTTTACTTTCTACAAAAGTCGGAATGGCTGAATAAGTATATTTCTTTTTTGCAAAATATTTGCCCCGGTTATTTTCTTGTTGCGCAAAAGAAAAACTTGTGCATAATAAAAATGAATAAAGAAAAAATGTCTTGAGTTTCATAAGATAATATAAAAAAATTAGCCTTTTATTTTTATAAGCCTTTGCTTTCTTATTAAAATTTACATATAATTTAAATAAAAATTTTCGTATAGTTATACGTCGCACTCTATTTTGGGTATGAGCAAAATATTACAATGAATAGCAGCTATAACATTTGATTATTGTTTTTTGGCCCCAGCCAAAATAATTCTTACAGTTTTATATTAATGAACAATTTAAAATGGAAATTACAATTTGATAACTACCCTAAATAACCGACAATTAAAAATACAGCATATCCAATTAGGTAAGAAATTATAAAAGCCGCAAAACTTGAAAGTAAAACTGCAGTATTATTATAGGATTTTTTTGTTGTAAATTTTACAACACTATAACAAACGAGTGCTAATCCAATAATCATGATAACTGACGTAGCGCCTAAATAAATATATTGAAGTGAAACAAGGGCACCACCTATAGCAGAAGCCAAACCACAACCCAGAATACTTTTCGCAATTGTATCTGAACTTACTTTTTTATCCTCAATATGCAATGTTGCAATATCAACATTGGTTTCAATAATCTCATTAACTTCTTTCTGGGTAAGTATAGATGAAAAAGTTTTACTTTTTAAAAATTCTGCATCTACCCCATTCATTCCTAATAGAGTGGCTTCATTACCTATTCGCCTCTTTTCATTTTGAATAATTACTTTTTCCTCTAACCTTTTTATCAATGAATCAAATCCTCCTTTTTTTTTAAGTACAAAATCTAAAGCATGTTTTGCATCATCGCTGTAATTGTCAATGCTTTTATAAACCGTGTATAATTCTTCATCGCTATAATTTTCATATTTTGAAATAATATCTTGAACTGTAAGCATATTTCTTATATTAATTTTGTTTTCTGCCTCAATGAAATTTAAAAAAAAGAAAACTACTTTGTCTGCCTCCAGCATTCATCTTCTGGTAAATAAGATGTATTTACTTCACCCCATACTTATCCATATATTTTTTATATAGCTGCTTATGCTTATCATCTAAATTAATAGCCCTGCCTTGTATAAATGCGTGCACAATATTATTGGTTCGCATATCCAGCGCATCGCCGGTACTTATGATGATGTTGGCATCTTTACCAGCTTCTATACTCCCGCTTTTATCTGCTATACCAAGTATTTTTGCAGCATTCAGCGTAATAGTTTGTAAGGCTTCTTCTTTGGTAAGACCATAAGCCGCAGCAGAACCTGCGTTGAACATTAAATTTCTGCCGGTAGTGGTTTCGTCTTCGTCAGTAATGGCAAATAACACACCTGCTTTTTGTAATGCTGCGGGTGTTTTAAAAGGCTGGTCTATATCATCATCGGTAGTGGTGGGCAACGTATGGTTTTGCCCAAGTATTACTGCTATATTATTTTGTTTTAGTAAGGGTGCTATTTGCCAGCTTTCGCTTGCGCCTACAAGTGTTACATCAAACCCAAACTCTTTTACAAAGTCAATAGCGGTAAGCATTTCTTTTACAATATCGCAATGTATAAATAATTTTTGCTGCCTGGTAAATAATCCTTTCACGGCTGCGAGTTTTAAGTTGGTAGCACCAGTTTGTACAGCGGCATTATACGCTTTTGCCTGTCTAAAAAATTGCTTCACCATTTCAATTTTATCTCTCGAAATTTTTAATGGATCACCTACAGGCATATCACCAAATCTGTTTGGGCGTACCATTAAAGATGGCATGTAAAAATGTATAGCATTATCTTTATTGTAAACTGCATCTTCCCAGTTCCATGCATCAAACTGTACAACAGATGATGTACCTGCAATAAGGGAACCTCCGGGTGCTACACTTGCAAATAAAATACCGTTGCTGCGCAAAGTATTGGTAATTTTTGAATCAGTATTATATGCCACAATACTTCTTACATTTGGGTTAAGTTCGCCCAACTCAGCAAAGTCATTGCTGCCTTTTACCTGGTTGGCAATTTCTCTTAATCCTATAGTAGTATTGCTCATTATAAAGCCGGGGTATACTTGCATACCAGTAGCGTCAATTATTTTTGCATCAGCATTAACTGTAAAAATATCAGTACCTATTTTTTCAATTTTACCATTGTTTATTTGGATGGAAGTATTGTTTAAAACTGAACCGGTACCGGTGTGTACGGTGGCATTTTTTATAATGGTTATACCGGTATATGGTTTTGCCGGAGAAATATTATCCTGTGCTTTTACAATAAAAGAAACACTGCTTGCAAAAATTATTATGAGGTATTTTTTCATTTTTTATTTTTTAAGAAAATAATTTTATTCCATTTATTTTATGAGGATTGCTGAAAATATTTTAATCATTATTTTCTATTTCCAACAAGCCATGTTTGCGTTCCATGGTTTCACATTCGTTTATAGTGCGCATACTTGGTTTGGCAGGGGTTGTACTTCCTCCATCCTTTTTTTCCTCTAATAATTTTTGTATAAGCCTTGTTCTTTCTGCAAAAATTTCTTTGCGCATGGCTACATCTTTTTCAATATCGTAATAAACAATTCCATCAACCAATGTTTTTTCTGCCTTAGCATAAACGCTTAATGGATTATCGCTCCACAGCACAAGGTCAGCATCTTTTCCTTTTTTTATGCTACCAGTTTGCTTATCTATGTGCAACATTTTTGCAGGGTTTATTGTTACCATATTAAATGCCTGCTCTTCTGTGAGACCGCCATACATAATGGTTTTAGCGGCTTCCTGGTTTAATCTTCTGGCCATTTCTGCATCATCGCTATTGATGGCTACATTTAAACCAACCTTTGTCATTATTGCTGCATTGTATCCAATGGCATCCTGCACTTCCATTTTATATGCCCACCAATCGCTGAAGGTAGATGCATTTGCGCCATGCAATTTCATTTTATCTGCTACTTTATATCCTTCTAAAATATGCGTAAAAGTATTTACCGTAAAACCAAATCTTTCTGCTACTCTCATCATTTCTATAATTTCACTAGCTACATAACTATGGCAGGTAATAAATCTTTTTTTATTCATTATTTCTACCAATGCATCCAGTTCTAAATCTCTTCTTACCGTTTTTGCATTAGCACCCTTCAATGCATTTTCATAATCTTTTGCTCGGGTAAACGCATCTACCTGCACTTGCTCCACTCCCATTCTGCTATCAGGAAAACGATTGTTGTTTTGTGCAGGTGTACGTTTTACATTTTCTCCCAGCGCAAATTTTATAAACGGGTCTGCCCCTTTAAATTTAAGAGCAGTATCATTTACACCCCAGCGGTGCTTTATTAACTGTGTTTGTCCACCAATAGTATTTGCGCTGCCGTGTAAAATATGTGATGTTGTAACACCGCCCCCAAGCTGTCTGTAAATATCTACATCATCGGGGTCGAGGTTATCGCCAATACGCACTTCCGATGTTACTGATTGCCCGCCTTCGTTTATAGATGTTGTAGCAATATGTGAGTGTTCATCTATAATACCGGCGGTTAAAAATTTACCGGTACCATCAATTATTTTCGCATTGCCAGCATTTAAATTTTTACCGATAGCTATTATTTTTCCATTCTCCACTAACACATCTGTATTATTTAAAATGCCTTCTGCTTCACTGGTAAATACCGTTGCATTTTTAATAATAATATTTTCTGCTTTTGGCATTTCTTTAAACCCATACGCCATATTTGGAAAAGTAAGCATACCCATTGATACAGGTTTTTCTTTTTTTATACTATCCGTTTTTGCAACCAAATCGCTTACAAAATTTGCTGTCCAAATTACTGCAATACCAATACTATCTGTACCGGTACCGTTCCATTGTTTTCCATTATTTATGCCGCTTAATCGGTATCCTCTTTTTGCTTTCTTATTTTCGGTAAAATTTAGTTTTACACTCTTTCCATCGTTGCTATATTTAGTGCTTACCGTGTCAATATTTATTAAATCTGCAGCGGCATTATCTTTTACCTCCAGCATAAAATTTTTATTGCCTGTCGGCGAAGAAATACTAATATTGTATTTGCCTTTCGTCATTACACTCACATCATCTTTTACAATATTTTTTTCGCCCTGTATCCAGTTTTGAAGTATCATTGTTTTTTCTGCAAATACAGGCCCATTGGTAATAATGAAATTAGCAAGTTTTCCTGTTTCAATACTTCCAGCTTCGTTGTATATATTTATTAACTGTGCAGGGTTTTTTGTAAGCGCATCCATGGCTGCTTTTTCTGTAAGCCCATACTGCAATGCTTTACGTAGGTTTGGTAGAAACTGTTTTGAATCTTTTAAATCTGCCATGGTAAGGCAAAAATTTATTCCTGCTTTTTCAAAAGTCGCAGGGTTTGATGGTGCCATTTCCCATTGTTTTAAATCTGCCAGCGATACAAATCTTACATCATTATTATCTTCAACATCAATAGCTACCGGAAAATTTAATGGCAGTATATAACTTGCTTTTGTGGCTTTCATTTCAGCTATACGCTGGTATTCATTTTGCCCTGCTTTAATGATAAACTGCATGCCAAATTCATCTCCTATTCTATCTGCACGCAGATCATTCCACTTATCATTTGCTTCAAAAATTAATGGCAATTGCATATTATTATTCCATGCCTGCAAGCTTAAATTGGTACCTTCTTCTACAGGTTTATTTTTATACCATTGTCCATCTAAAAAACTTTGTCGTAATAGCGCTATTGAACCCATCATGCTACCTGGATAACTTTGTGTAGAAGTACCTTTATTAAAAGAATAAAAAGAAGCTGCCTTTTCTTTTATCATAGCAAGATTTTCTTTTCTGTCGCTAAGATCTACAACTGTTCCCGTTCCTCTTGCTATTCCATCTTTTTGATGCGTAAGCACAATGCCAAACCCATTGTCTCTTAGAGATTTTGCTTTGGTTTCATCTAAATTAAAAAGAGTAGCTCCGTTTACCTCTGATTTTATTGCCTGGTTCCATCCAAAAGCACCTTTCGTATTACTGGTTAATTGTGCCTGCGCAAAAAAATTGAAATTGCCGGTAACTCGTGTAGGAATGTTAATACCATAATCACTATAAATATCAATAAAAGATGGATAAATAAATTTGCCCTTACAATCAGTAATCACTGCATCTACAGGAATAGTTACATTACTTCCTACAGCAATAATTTTTTCATTTTTTATTAGCAGTGTTGCATTGCTTAAAGTTGTTTGCGCATCTTTTACAATAATTGCATTTGTAAAAGCATACACTGTATTTCTTATATCCGCCACTCCATTTACAGGGTTTGTAATTTGGCAATTAGCATTTGATACAAATAAAATACTTAAACAAAACAACAAAGCTGTTCGTAAAAATATCATAAACAGTTATTTTATTGGTTAGGAATTTATAAGAAATTGTAAATTAATAAAAGATTAATAAAGTTTTACGGTTAATTGTTGAATGGTTTTGACGGCATCTATATAGCCAAAAATATTATACCCACTTTTCTTTATCCTATTGCCTTAAAATAGTTTCATTATTTTTGCCAAATGAATATTGCTTCTTTTATAGACCATACTATTCTTAAACCCACTACTCTTGTAACAGAAGTAGAAAAGTTATGCAATGAAGCATTGGAATATAAAGTAGCAGCAGTATGTGTGCCGCCGCTTTTTGTAAAACAAGCAAAAGCATTGTTGCAAAACAGTAATGTAAAAACTGCAACAGTAATTGGTTTCCCTTTTGGGTATAGTGCTATAGAAGCAAAACTTGCAGAAATATTATTAGCCATTGTAGATGGTGCAGATGAGCTTGATGTGGTAATAAATATAGCAGCATTAAAAAACAACGACTGGCAATATCTTGCAAAAGAATTAAATACCATTTTGCCGATTATAAAGGCAAAACAAAAAGTAATTAAAGTCATCATTGAAAGTGGCGTACTAACGGATAATGAAATATTAAAATGCTGCGATTTATATGGAATTGCCGGTGTAGATTTTATGAAAACATCTACAGGCTATGCAGAAAAAGGAGCGAGTGTGCATGCGGTAACACTTATGAGAAAACACCTGGCAGATGCTGTAAAAATAAAAGCAAGCGGTGGTATAAAGACTTTAGCTTTTGCAAAAGAATTAATAACTGCGGGTGCAAGCAGGCTGGGTTGCAGTGCGAGTGTGGCTATTGTTCAGGAAGAAAAAGGTATGCAATAAAAATAATAGCGGAACGATTTTTGACAATTGCAACCTGCTTTAAACAAATAAAACATGAAATTATTTTTTATACTATTAATTAGTATTGCGGGCATTAAAAATTCTTATGCCCAGGTAGTAAAAGACAGTATGGTAATGGGTACAGCAGTAGCTATAAGGGATACCCGGGTAGATATTCTCGGGCAAAAACTTGCAGCATATAACATAGCAAACCATACCAGCACTACGTTGGGGCCCGGCTCTGCAAGCGGTTACAGGCTGATGGTTATCAGTACCAGCGATAGAGATCTTGCCATGAAAGTACGCACACAATTGTTACAGTTTTTTCCAGAACAAAAATTATATATGAGCTACCAGATGCCAAATATTAAAATAGAATATGGTAATTTCCTAGATAAATCAGATGCGGAAAAAGCCAAGAAACAAATTATTAGCAGAAAGATAGTTAGCAATAATATTTATGTTTTATCCAGAACAATAGAAATAAAACCAGAGAAAAAAGACGCTTCGGAAAAAGAAAAGTAACAAGATTTATCATTTTCAATACTGAATACATTGCTTCAAAAAATAAAGGCACTCTCTAAAAATTATAAAGCTGAATTTATTGCTATCCGCAGGCATATACACCGCCACCCGGAGTTGAGTTATGAAGAATTTGAAACATCAAAATTTATACAGGAAAAACTTACAGCCTGGGGCATACCTTTTGAAGTTAAAGCTACCACTGGTGTAGTGGGTTTAATAAAAGGAAAAAATGCATCAGCTAGGATTATAGCCCTGCGTGCAGATATGGATGCGCTGCCCATAACAGAAGAAAATGCAGTCGAATATATTTCCACAAACAAAGGTGTAATGCACGCCTGCGGCCACGATGTACATACTACCTGCCTGCTGGGTGCGGCCAAAATACTTAACGATTTAAAAGAAGATTGGGAAGGTACAGTAAAATTAATATTTCAACCAGGCGAAGAAAAAAACCCGGGTGGTGCAAGTTTAATGATAAAAGATGGTGTGCTTCAAAACCCCGCCCCACAAAAAATATTTGCTTTGCATGTACACAATATTTTACAGGCAGGGCAGTTTAGTTTTAGAGGCGGTATGGTAATGGCCAGTGCCGATGAAATTTACATTACCATAAAAGCGAAAGGCGGGCATGCTGCAGCTCCGCAACTTACCGCAGATACTATTTTAATAGCTTCGCAACTGGTGGTAAGCCTGCAACAAATTGTAAGCAGAAATAATAATCCTTTTAACCCTACTGTACTTTCTATAACCTCTATACACGGTGGCAATACTACCAACATAATACCCGGCGAAGTAAAGCTGATGGGCACTTTTAGAGCTATGGATGAGGACTGGCGTTTAAAAGCACATAAACTTATTATTGACCAGACGAATAACCTTGTAACAGCACTGGGTGCTACTGCAATAATTAAAATTGATGTAGGATATCCTTTCGTAAAAAATGATATTAAATTGAGTGCATCTGCAAGAAGCCTGGCAGAAGAATTTGCAGGGAAAGAAAATGTATCCGAAACAGAATTGCGCATGGGTGCCGAAGATTTTGCTTATTACTCCCAGCAGGTTCCTGCGTGTTTTTTTAGATTAGGTGCCGGTAATATTGCAGAAGGTATAACTATTGGTGTGCATACCCCTACTTTTAATGTAGATGAAAATGCTATTGAAGAAGGCATGGGTATGATGGCATGGCTCGCAATGAAAGGGTAAGAGAACCGGGCGGTATTTTCTTAGAAATTCAATAGATTATCTTCACCCTCACTTTCGATAAATTTCATTATTTAGAGTTTAAAATCCTGATTGAAACGGATATAAATTTTAAAAATCTTTTTTAAAAAATAATAAATCATGACAACTTTTGACCTTAACAAACCGATGGCTATAGGATCTGACCATGCAGGCTTTGAACAAAAATCGCACATTGTAAATTATTTAAGAGATGTAAAAGGAATTGCATTAAGGGATTTTGGAACGTATAGTTTAGCATCAGTGGACTATCCGGATTTTGCACACCCTGTTGCTAATGCAGTAGAAAGTGGCGAGTACAGTTTTGGTATATTGCTTTGTGGCAGTGCAAATGGTGTAGCCATATCTGCTAATAAGCATGCACATATACGTGCTGCTGTTTGCTGGGAAAACGAAATTGCTTCACTTGCCAGAAAACACAACGATGCAAATATTTTATGCATACCCTCCCGTTATGTAACAGAAGAAGCCGCTAAAGAAATGATTGATACCTTTATTACCACTGCATTTGAAGCGGGCAGGCATACGATTAGGGTTGATAAAATTTCTATTATACAGGATCATGATGGAGATATTGATGCAATAGCCAGTTAAAAAAGTTTTTGTATTTACCACCTGTATAAATGATTGCCAGCATTATCCCTTCTTTCTTTATTTTGCCGGAAATAAAAACAATATCATGAAGAAAATGATTTTTATTGCTGCCGCAATTATTTGCCTGCATGCCAAAGCACAAACAGATACCGCAGCAAAATATGCAGGCATAATTACAGGAGCAGATCTAAAAAAACATCTCACCATCATTGCCTCTGCTGAATTTGAAGGCAGGGAAACAGGCACTGAAGGGCAACGAAAAGCTGCAGCATATATAGAAGGTCAGTTTGAAGCAATGGGTTTAAAAAAACCGGTTGGTATGAAAACCTATCAGCAGTTTTACCCGCTGCAGCAGGATAGTTTGCTAAAAACCACTCTCACTGTTAATGGTGCTGCCGCAGGGTATGGAAAAGATTTTTATGTCCCACTAATGCAAAATGAAAATCTTAGCTTTAAAGCCAGCGAACTGGTATTTGCAGGGTATGGAATAAATGATAGCGCATATAATGATTATGCAGGCATTAATGTAAAAGGAAAAGTAGTTATCATTTTTTTAGGTGAGCCAAAAAAAGCAGGAAAATATTTTATAAATCCAACAGGCAGAAGCTCAGCATGGACTTACCCAGGCACTAGCAAAAAAGCTGCCGCAGCAATGGCAAAAGGTGCTGTAGGAATGCTAATCGTAAACCCATCAGCAGAAACTTTTAGTGATGCTGTGATCCAGCGTAATAAAAAAACCGGTATATCTTTTACCAGCATAGCAGAAAAAATACAAAAACAAATTGATTACGCATTGTTAGCTCATGCTTATGCTAAAAATATATTTCCCGTACCTTTTGACGAAGCACTTGCAAAAGCAAAAAGCAATGAACCTTTTGCACCCCAACCTACCGGTACAAACATGAAAATAAATTTCTCTTTTAAAAAAGCAAAAAATAGTATTAACGCCAGCAATGTAATGGGTGTACTGGAAGGTACAGATAAAAAAGACGAGTATATTTTTCTTACAGGGCATTATGATCACCTTGGTACACATGATGGTAAAATTTTTTATGGTGCAGATGATGATGGAAGCGGCACCTGCGCCGTTTTGCAAATGGCTGCTGCTTTTTCAAAAGCAGCAGCAGATGGTGTAAGACCAAGAAGATCTATAGTGTTTATGACAGTAAGCGGCGAAGAAAAGGGCCTGTGGGGAAGCGAATATTATACTGATCACCCTGTTTATCCGTTAAATAAAACTTCGGTAGATCTTAATACAGATATGATTGGGAGAACAGATACAGAAAGGCAAACGGACGATACACTCAACTATGTATATGTAGTAGGGCATGATAAACTAAGCAGCGAACTGCCATCGATAAATGAAGCTGCAAATAAAAAATATACAGGGCTGGTGCTGGATTATAAATTTGATGATGCTAACGACCCTAACCGTATTTATTTTAGGAGTGACCATTACAACTTTGCCCGCAAAGGAATACCCGTATTGTTTTTTTACGATGGTATGCTAAAAGCCGATTATCATAAACCAACTGATACTGTAGATAAAATTAATTTTGAATTGTATGAAAAAAGAGCAAGAATGATTTTTCATACAGCATGGCAAATGGCCAATATAGATGCGATGCTGAAAAGGGATAAAGAATTGCCCGCACTTAGCAGATAATTTGCTTATTTTAGAACGAAAATATACAGTTTAAAAATAACTACTTCTTAAAAGATTTAATATTTTTGGTATAATTTTTTTTAGATTTTCTGATCATTAAAAATAAAAAAGAGATCGTTTCGCCAGGCGAAGCAATCTCTTTTTTTATTACACCATTAATGATTCGTCTCTTTTCTGCAAGCCTTATACAGTTTTACTTACAAAAAATTACCACGGGTATTTATTCTCCGCTGCCAGTTTTGCTGCTATTCTTCTTCTTGCCTCTTTACTGTTAAAAGCTTGTGCTTTTGTAAAACGCTTTATGCCCAGCAACATCATACGTTGTTCATCTCCTTCTGCAAATGCATTAATAGCTTCTTTACCCGCTTTGTTTACCATATCTGTAGCATCATTTAAATATACATGCATCATATCTGCATGAATGGCTGTAGCCGCTTCGCCCACCTTATCTGTCATTTTAATAACCCTTAGCAAAGCACTTTCCGCATTAAAAGTTACAATAGCCATATCAGCAATATTCATTAAAATTTCCTGTTCAGTGCTAAGGCTCATCATCAGTTTTTGTACTGCTGCACCTGCTACCATTAGTATAGCTTTTTTCATATTCACAATAGTCTTTTTCTCTGCGGCAAAAGCACTGTCATCTTCATTCCCAAAATCTGGAATGCTCACTAATTCTTTGCTCACCGCCATTGCAGGCCCCATAAGATCCAGCTTTCCTTTCATGGCTCTTTTTAGCATCATATCCACTGTAAGCAAACGATTTATTTCATTTGTACCTTCGTAAATTCTGTTTATACGGCTATCCCTGTAGGCACGACTTATCATATATTCATCGCTAAAACCGTTGCCACCATGCACCTGTACACCTTCATCTACAATTATATCCAGCACTTCACTACCATCTACCTTTAGCATGGCGCATTCAATAGCATATTCTTCTGCTGCGGCAAGGTGTGCTTCTGCAAAAGATTTTCCTGCTGCTTTTAATTCCGTTTCTTTATCATCAATCCATTTTGCAGTACGATACAATGCACTTTCACTTACCCATATCCTTGTTGCACACTCTGCAAGTTTATGTTTTATGGCACCAAAATTTGCTATGGCAGTTTTAAATTGTTCCCTTGTATTGGCATATTCAACTGTGGCATTTAAAGCCATTTTTGCACCGCCCAGCGCAGCAGCACATAATTTAAGCCTGCCAATATTTAAAATATTAAAAGCAATAATGTGGCCTTTACCAATTTCGCCCAGCATATTTTCTACAGGTACTTTACAATCTTGAAAATATAATTGAACGGTAGATGATCCTTTAATACCCATTTTGTGTTCTTCCGGCCCACGGGTAAAACCTTCTGCATCTCTATCCACTATAAATGCAGTAAACTTATCGCCATCCACTTTTGCAAACACAGTATATACGTCTGCAAAGCCTCCATTTGTAATCCAGCATTTTTGGCCATTGAGTATATAATATTTTCCATCAGCACTTAATACTGCACTGCTTTTTGCACCGAGTGCATCGCTGCCGCTGTTGGGTTCCGTAAGGCCGTAGGCTCCCTTCCACTCACCGCTGCTAAGCTTGGGTATGTACTTATTTTTTTGCGCTTCGGTACCAAAATATAAAATAGGCAATGTACCTATTCCTGTATGTGCGGCTATAGCTACACTAAAAGAAAAACCTCCCCCAAGGCCTTCGTTTACCAAAGTAGAAGTAATAAAATCTTTTCCAAGTCCGCCGAGTTCTTCCGGTGATGATGCTCCCAAAAGCCCTTGTTCACCTGCTTTTTCCATAAGTGAGGGCATTAGTCCGGGTTCCATTTTATCTATCTTATCAATAACAGGCAGCACCTCAGTATTTAAAAATTGCAGGCACATATCTTTTACCATTAACTGCTCTTCGTTAAAATCTTCCGGCGTAAATGTTTCAAAAGCATTGCTTTCTTTGATAAGCCATTCGCCACCTTTTAGCGATGAACTTGTTTTAGTTTCTGTGTTCATTACAATAGTTTTTTATTTTTAAAATGCGGGTTTATTTATTTTGAAATACGGTTTATTTTTTTAAAATTCTATAATGATTTTTAAATACCATTTAAGTTCTCATAAACTTTCTGCAATACTTCTTTTGCTATTTCTATTTGTCCGTTTGTAACCCCTGTCAATGCTTCATTCAGCGTCTGGTTAGCTACCTCCATGCTCAGTTCCTGCAGTTTTACTGCTTCGGGTGTAAGGCATATTTTATTTATCCGCCGGTCTGTTTTGCTGGATGTTCTTTTTACAAGATTTAATTTTTCCAGGTTGTCTACTAATCTTGTAATACTCGGTTTATCTCTAAATGTGGCATCGCAAAGTTGCTGCTGGCTTTGCCCGTCTTCTTTCCATAAGTGGTATGACCTCTGTAAATGGTAATGTAAAACAATACATAGCCATAAGTTATATTTTAAAACCGAAACATAAAGGCAAAATAAATATCGCAGGTGCTACCGCTGTAATAGCCGGTAAAACTTGCCGTAGCAATGGGGTAACTGTGAATGTAGTAGAAAACAACAGCGGGCAAAATAATAATGTAATGCAAAGCCCGTTTGCAGGGTTAGATCCTTTTGAAGAAGAACAACCTGCCGCCCGGTTTGAGGATTATATTTTAAAAAAAGGAGAAAGTGTGCAGGAAAAAGTGAATAGAAATATGCAGCTTAAGCTACACACAGATAAAACCAGTGTATATGAAGGAGAACCGATTCTTGCAACATACAAATTATACTCCCGTTTAAAAAGTGAAAGTAACTTAACAAAAAATCCTTCCTTCAATGGTTTTTCTGTGGTCGATATGCAGCAGAATGACGGGTTAAATAATTATGGAAGAGAAAAGCTGAACGGAAAAGAATATAACGTGTATATTATTCGCAAAGCCCAGTTGTATCCTTTACAAAGTGGAACCATAGAACTGGAAACGGCTACTATGGATAACAGAATACAATTTGTACAATATAATGGCAGTAACAGTACAGGTGCTTATACTATAGATCCTAATGCACTGGTTACAGAAAATGTAAGCCTTAGCAGTAAGCCTTTAATCGTTACCGTAAAGCCTTTGCCAGAGCAGGGTAAACCATTGTCTTTTAAAGGAGCAGTTGGTAACTTTAAAATAGAAGCTACTCTGGAAAAAAATAATTTTTCTACACAGGAAACAGGAAAACTTATACTCAGCATTGCCGGAAAAGGAAACATGCAGTTGCTTACCTGCCCAGATATATCGTGGCCAGCAGGCTTTGAGGCTTTTGAATTAAAAGTTACAGATAATACAGATAAAACCACCATACCGATTAGCGGCAGCAAAACATTTGAAATTCCTTTTTCTGTACAAAATACCGGTAATTATATTTTTCCTTCTATAAATTTTAGTTTTTTTGATCCTGCTACTGCATCATATAAAATACTTAGTACAAAAGAAATTCCTTTTAGTGTTGTAAAAAGTACTGCTGTTGCCGCAGCCCCGGCTGCTGTTTTTCATCAAAAAGAAGAAAGTATATTTAATAAATTATTTGCAAGGCGATGGTTAATTATTTTACTTATTGCAGGGATTATTTTTGTTGCTTTAATATTATTTTTAATCAGGAAAGAGAAAAAAGATTCACCCGTTCGTTTACCCGCAGATGCAGCTGTTTTAAACCATGAAAAAAAGTTTAGTAATATAATAAATGCTGCGCAGCAAAACCCGCTGTCAAAAACAGCCCAGTGTTTATTACAGGAAGAATGCATAACCTTTTACAGCATTTTAAATGCAGAATTAAAAGATTACCTGGCTAAAATATTTAATTATAACAGTGCCGCTATCAATACTAAAACAATAAGTACCATAATGGAAAAGGCAGGTATAGGCAATGATACCAGCCTGCTTGTTGTGCAGTTAATAAAAGATATTGAATGGCAGTTATATACTCCTTTCGAAAAAACAGAGCAGGTAAACAGTATTTATGCAAGGGCGCAAACTGTAATACAAATGCTCAATATGGAGCGGAGTTAAAACAATGTACAAATTAATAAAAGCTGGTTGCTTTATCGATCTGTAAACTTATACCCCACACCTCTTACAGAATGGAAATAAACAGGGCTGCGGCTGTCATCTTCAAAATATTTTCTAAAGCTTAAAATAAAATTATCTATGGTACGGGTAGTAGGGTATACGTTGTAACCCCATACCGCCTGCAAAATTTTTTCTCTGGGTACAACTTCGTTTTTATTTTCAATAAGTAATTTCAGCAGCATTAGTTCTTTTTTTGTAAGTATAATTTTTTGTCCGGATCTGCTCACAGACTCTGAGGCTTTAAAATCTATTTTATTTTTACCAAACTCATACAAATCGGGCAGGGGTTGCTTTAACGATAATTGCTCACTTTTTTTAATAAGTTTATTTACTCTCAATAAAAGTTCCTCTAGGTTAAAGGGTTTTGTAAGATAATCATCTGCCCCTTTTTTTAAACCAAGTACCCTGTCTGCACTGCTGTTTTTTGCACTTAAAATCAATATGGGTAATTCGGTATTAGATAATCGTATGGTTTCGCAAACACTTATTCCATCCAGCTCCGGCAGCATTACATCCAGAATGAGCAAATCAAAATGCTCCTGGCTTACCATTTTTAATGCGTGTGCTCCATCATAGCTGCTGCTTACATCATACCCCTCCAGCTCCAGGTTTAGCCTTAGCGCCTCCTGTAAATTCTCTTCGTCTTCTACCAGTAAAATAGAATATTTTTTATCCATTATTATTTCTTCTTAAAGTGGGTAAATAATTTTATAAAATGAATTGTGTAAAAATGAATTTTTTAAAACTACAGTGTATACTATACGTTTGCATGTAACGAAAGTACAAATATACTGCCGCCTGCGGGGTTATTGTGTATGGCAATGTTGCCACCATGTTTTTTACTTATGCGGCTAGCAAGGTAAAGACCCAGCCCGGTACCTTTAGCTCTTTTTGTGGCTTCATTGCCTGTACGGTAAAATTTTTCGAATACTTTTTGCTTTTCAGTATCGCTTATGCCCAGTCCCTCATCAGTAACTTTTAAAATTGCTGTCTGGTTTTCAACAAATAATTTTATTATAACTGGTTTTTCTTTCGGCGAGTATTTTATAGCATTTTCTATAAGGTTATTTACTGCTATCTGAAACAAAAAGACATCGCCTGTTACAAATATATTTTCTTCTACCTGCGCTGTTATCTCTCTTGCAGGATAGCGTGTTTTAAAATCATTTATGCATCCGTTTACTGTTTCTGAAAAATCAATTTCTTCATTTGTTGGAATATACCCGCCCGCTTCTATCTGGGAAGATAATAACATATTATTGCAGAGCGTGTTTAACCGGTTTGTTTCCTGCAGTGTATTGTAAAGCAGCCGCTGCTGCTGTGTTTCATCCAGTTTTCTTTTTTGAAGTGTTTCCAGGTTTAGTTTAGATACTGCTATAGGTGTCTTTAACTCGTGGGTAATGGCTACCATAAAATTTTGCTGCTCTGCACTTACCCTCAGCTCCCTCCTTACTATTCTAAAAACAAATATGGCGCCTGCTATAATCAATAATAAAAACGTAACACCCTCACCAATGTATTGAGCTGTTTTTGTTTTTTGTTCTTTTATAATGTTTTCAGTTTTTGGAATATAGCTTACATCATTTCTACTAACATCCTGCAGTTTATAAAAACTCATTTGTGTATTTTGCCTGTTAAGTGCAATAAACCACCACACCAGCGCTGCCACAATATATGCTAGCAATACCCAGTAAATAATAAAGGCTTTTTTTATTTTTTTTATGGTGAATGGCATCATTTATTTTGCTCAAATTATTTTGTGGCGGTTTAATAAACGGAGTTCAACTGATAATTAGATTTAAATTATTTTTCTTTAATTAATTTCTTTTATCCAGCCCCCACGATAATTTATTGCGTAGCGTTTGCAAAAAATTATTATCATGAAAGCGAATAAGGTTTATACCGAATGTTTCTTTTTTTACCGCTATCTGTATTTCTTTTTGTACAATTTCCCTTCTGCTGTCCATCGTACACAAAAAGCCGTCTGTTCGGCCTTCTATTTCAAAAGATATAATGGTATTATCGGGCACTATTATGGGGCGTATGTTAAGGTTATGCGGGGCAATGGGGGTAATTACAAAACTTGCACTATCAGGGAAAACTACTGGCCCGCCACAACTAAGAGAATAACCTGTAGAGCCTGTGGGCGTGGCTAGTATAATACCATCTGCCCAATAAGTATTTAAAAACTCTCCGTTTAAATAGGTATGAATTTTTATCATCGGAGAAATATCTTTTTTGTGCAGCGAAAATTCATTGAGTGCATAAGGAACATCTCCGAACAAAGGGATATTGGCATCTACATGTATAAGCGTTCTGCTGTCCAGTACATATTTTCGTTGTGCCAGTGCTGCAAGTGCTGTATGTAAATCTTCTTTGCCTATGCTTGCTAAAAAGCCCAGCCTGCCATAATTTATGCCCAATACGGGTATGCCTGTATCTTTTACCAGGGTAACGGTATCTAGCAAAGTACCATCACCGCCAAGGCTTATCATACAATCAATGCTAAGATCCAGATCATCTGCACTGCTAAAAGTAGAGTAACTACCTTCCATTTTTATGGAACAATAAAATGTGTTGAAGAAGTCCTGAAAAAAAACAGGCTCTGCACCATATATTTTAAGAGAACTTATTAAACTTTGTATATCCTGTAACTGGTTATTTTCTATACCCCTGCTATAAATGGCTATTCTCATGCTTATGAAAGAGGTTATTTAAATATTGTTTTTAAAAGCCACCTCTGCCGTGCAAAAATAACCCATTTTGGCCTAACTGGTTAAAACTGTATTCCAGCTTTATATTAATATCGTACAGCGTAAGAATATCTAAGCCGAAACCAGCACTATACAGCATTTTATTATTGAGGCGGCTGTTATATGTATTTTTTATGTAACTGTAGCCTGCATCTGCATACGTTTTGGCAAATATTTTTACAGGTATTACAGGCAAAGCTTTTATATGAAAAGGCACAGGAATATTAAATGACAGTAGTTTTTTACTGAGCGTGTATTTTACAATCCCTGCAGCCACCCCATCTATTACATAATTCTCCAGCCCGCGTATATAGAATGCGCCGAAGCCCATTGCCCGGCGGTTGATATATGCCTGCTCCAATGGCAGGCGGATAAAACCAGAACTTTCCACGGCACTAAAAAAATTATGTGCATGGGACGCAAACAAAGAATAGCTTCCTCCCACAGTAAAATTATTTATACCCCCTGTTATCCTTGTACCGGTTTTACTCACATTAAAGCTGTATATTTTTCCTTTTTGAGGGTAGTTATTATTATTGGTATTTACATAACTAAAGCCATACCCTATAGATGGATAAAGCTGATACCTTTTTGTATCGTTAAAATAAGAAGGATTGTATTTGGTAATTACACTATCTGCAACAATAATATAATTAAGCGCAGCAGAAAAAGCATGGGTTTTAAAAAAGCCATTTCGCCTGCTTATAAATGCAGATGCGCCAAAACTGTTTCGTACAAAACCAGGAATTTTATATTGCAGTAATTTATTGTAAAAATTCGTTTTGTAGTTTATTTCCCTGTTTTGTGTAAAGCCAGCAGAAAAGCCAAAACCCTGGTTAAGCTTGTTGTTGCTGTAAGGATTACTATAGCGAACGGCAATATTCCTTGCATATCCATTCAACAAAAAAATACGCAGCTTATCATTTCTGCCACTAAAATTATTGTGCACAAATTTTACGCCGTACACTACCCGGTTTAAGTTTGCATTGTATACTTTTATCCATTCATTGTAGCTTCTGTCCGTTATTTGAAACTCAGGAGAAGGATAAATGTACCACCGTTCTTTTACATGCACATTTACCGCAAGGCTGCTATCATTTATAAAAACGGAGTCTATTGTAACTTCTGTAAAAAGGCTGGTATTATACACTTGGTTTCTGGCCTGTAAAAAATTAACGGAGAGTTTATCTTTGCGGAGGATATCGCCTGCAGCAAACTGCATTTCTCTTAATATAATATATGTTTTTGTATGTTTATTGCCTATTACGTTTATAGAAGATATTTTTACAGATAAAGAATCATTTCCGCTAGTAATAAGATCTGGTATTATCACATCCTGTGCATATAAGTGTGTAGTAATTATGCAAAAGAGAAAAAGAAATGAACATCTGAAAAATGTATACATCAGCCTCAGGTAAATAATGATAGAAAATTTATTTTGATGTGATATGCTTTTTAAATATCCAGATAGTTCATGAGATTTTGATAATTACTTTGCACTTCGTTCTCAAATTTTTCTGTACCAAAATAATAAGTTACATCATAATCATATCGTTCAAAAGTGGCAACTATAGCAGCTATTTCCTTATTATTTATATGAATGGTAACTGTGAGAATGCCGGTAAGAGGGTCCGTTGTTGTGTTTAAATGCAAAATGGTACAATCATTACTTTCTACAATGCGGCTTATTTCAGATATAGCAAATTGTGAGCGCTCCATTTCCATTACAATAATGCCGCCTATTTCGTTTGCACCACTAAAGTTTCCAAGAGTTTTTAAAAGATCGTTTGTAGTAATAACGCCTGCAAATTCATTAGCAGTATTTATAACAGGCACCACACTGGTATCAAACAGAATACTGCTGTTTACAGCATTAAGAAAATGATCATCTTCTCTTACGGCCGCAGGTATAAATGTATTTTGCAAAACTTCTATAGGTAGTTTTTCATCTTCGGCATCCAGCAGGTCATCTTCACTTATAAGACCTAAAAATTTATCATCTGCCACAACAGGTAAATGGGTTATCCTAAAATCTGTAATAAGCTGCAAAGCCTTTGCTATGCTATCCTGTAGCTGTAACCTTGGTATATTATTATTGATGAGGTTTTTTGTAAGCATGGGCAACTTTATTTATAACAAGATACGCAAAGAATATAATCCCGTATTGTTTTAAACAAAAATAAACTGCTAAACGGTAGCAGCAGGTGTTTTTAATTTTGCCAAAAATGTGCTTAATATTTTATTGAATTCTTCTGGCACTTCCATCATCGGAGCATGCCCGCATTTATCTATAAAATGTAGTTCGCTATTTGGTATGAGTTTATGAAATTCTTCTCCTACAAAAGCTGGCGTAATATTATCGTTGCTACCCCATATTAAGCAAGTGGGCTGTGTTATATTTTTTAGATCATCACCTACATTATTGCGTATGGCACTCTTTGCAAGCGAAATAATTTTTATTACTTTTATTCTGTTGTTGGTTATTTCAAAAACTTCATCTACCAGCTCTTCTGTAGCCATTGCAGGGTCATAAAAAGTAAGAGCAGTTTTGTTTCGTATATATTCTTTATCTCCCCGCTTTGGATAAGTATCTCCCATAGCACTTTCAAACAATCCGGAACTGCCCGTAAGTGTAAGAGATTTTATTCTTTCAGGATGTTTTAAAATATGTACTAATGCTACATGCCCGCCAAGAGAATTGCCCAGCAAATTAATATTATTATAATTACGGTGTTCTATAAACCGGTTTACAAATTTTTGCAAACCGCTCACAGATGTACTAAGCAGGTCCATATCCAGCAGTGGCAAAAGCGGTACTACTACTTTATTTGTTTTCTTAAAATTTTCTATAAGATCAGCAAAATTGCTCAATGCACCAAAGAGGCCATGCAGTAACAGAAGTATCTCTCCCTCTCCTTCTTCTATAAATTTAAATTTGCCGTCTTCTTTTATTTCGTAGCTCATATTTTAGATCTGTATTTTGCTAAAATACGCTCTTTAACTCAAAAATGAAGCATTAGGGAATATATAAAACGGAAATTTTGTTTTAATAAATATTTTTTTACCATATTTAAAGATATATGCAATGCCATATTGGATTTCTGGAGCAATACGGTTTTATTAAATGCGATTTTAATCTATATAATAAACTATGAAATTGCAATAAGTTTTATTGTATGTAATTAAACATACCTTTACTTTCACCAGAATAATTTATCCATTTCAACCTGTCTTAATTAGTTTATTGCAAAAGATTTTTAATACCCTTATAAATAGTTTTATAGAAAATAAAGTAGGACTGGCAGAAAACTTTTTAAATACAAACCTGGCCGGGCATTTAAAAGATAATCTTACCAAATTATATACAAGCGGCCTGCTGCGCAACGCAGGCATAGGTAACAACAAGCTGGCTGTACAAAACAAACTCGTGAGAGGGGATAAAATTTATTGGCTGGACAGGATGCATAATAACCCATACGAAAATATTTTTTTTGATTTGATGGATCTTTTTGTTGCCCATTTAAACAGCACTTGTTATACAGGTATTACCGGTTACGAATTTCACTATACTTTGTATGAGGCAGGTAGTTTTTATAAGCAGCACATAGATCAGTTTAAAAATAATGACAGCCGGCAATACTCCATCATTATGTATCTTAATGAAAACTGGCAGGCAAAAGATGGCGGCGAGTTGCGCATACAACATCAAGACCATACTCAACTTATTGCCCCTACAAATGGCAAAATGGTTTTTTTTAAAAGCAGTCTGCTGCCACATGAGGTATTGGTAACCCATGTGCCAAGGATGAGCATTACAGGTTGGCTAAAGCGGGATTAAAAAATCATTTATACTAATTTGCTTAAATAATTCCGATTATATATCTTTGAGTAACCAAACATATACTTATGTCTTACTCAATAGATCTAACAAACGAAGAAGTGGTAACATTAAAAAGACTCCGCCGTACAGAGCAAGATGGCAAAATA